>CAZSIW010000016.1:0-1621 GCA_964606755.1 uncultured Elusimicrobiales bacterium
CTGTTTGAACTGGACATATATTTCCGTCGCCTTCGCCGCCATGCGCTTTCCCGCCCGCATGTAAAAAGGAACTCCCGCCCAACGCCAGTTATCGATATAAAACACCCCTGCGAAAAAAGTCGGAGCCGTTGAAGAAAGCGATACCCCCTCCTCCTGGCGATACCCCGGGACATTCTTGCCGCCCAGCATACCCTGCCCGTACTGGCCCCGTACAGACACTTTGTTAACCTCGCTCTCCTTAATGAGACGCACCGTGCGCAGGAGCTTGCTTTTTTCATCTCGTATCAGTTCAGCATCAAAACCTATGGGAGGCTCCATCGCCACAAGTGCTAGCAGCTGCAAAACATGGTTCTGCACTATGTCCCTCACTACGCCGATCTGTTCGTAGAGCGAACCCCTGTGCTCTATCCCGATGCTCTCGGTAACCGTTATCTGTACGTGATCGACATAACGGCGGTTCCACAGTGGCTCGAAAATGCTGTTACCGAAACGGAAGAATATTATGTTTTGAACGGTGTCCTTGCCGAGATAGTGGTCGATGCGGTATATCTGCTTCTCGTCAAACACGTCGAGAAGCATCCTGTTGAGCGTTACCGCGGATGGGCGGTCCAGCCCGAACGGCTTCTCCACTACGATCTTTGTATTGAAGACCCCGGAGCAGATGTTGTTTTTTTTCAGTTTCCCGGCTATAGCTGCGTGCATGGCCGGTGGTACGGCGCAGTAATAGATCAGGTTTGAATCTTCGGTGTCAAGGAATGGCGAAGTCTCGCTCACCATATCGCATATCTTTGTATACACCTCGTCTTCATCGAGGCCTCCCGAGAGATAATAAAGATGGCCGGCGAACTCATCGCAGCGCCTCTCGTCCACGGTTTCGGATGAGAACCGTTTTATCGCCTCTCTGACGAGCGCTCGATATTCCTCATGCGAATACGCGGGCAATCCGACGCTCACGATAGAAAACTCTTTAACGAGGTTGTCGCTACTGTAAAGATGGTAAATGGCGGGCAGAAGCATGCGGCGGCTCAGGTCGCCGCCCCCGCCGAATAAGATAAGGCAAAATGGCGGAACAACGGTTCTGTGATTTGAAGGTTTGCATTCCGGGCTCAGCGTTTCGGCTGTTGTTGCATAATCTGCCATGACCCCTCCGTTTAAGACTGTACTGCGGCCGCCGCAAGCTGTGATTTCTGTTCGATGCTCTTAATCAGAGAGTCGAACGATTTTTTAAATATATCTATCCCGTCTTTCTGCAGCTTGTCACAAACCATATCGATGTCTATCCCGGCCGCCCTTAGTGTATTGATGACGCGCGCGGTATTGGCGATATCGGCCGGAAGCGCCTGCACGACGATGCCGTGGTCAAGAAAAGCCTGGAAGGTTTGCTGAGGCATTGTCGAGACCGTGTCTTTACCTATGAGCTCCGTCACGTACTTTATATCGCTGTAAGACGGATTTTTAGTCCCGGTAGACCCCCACAACACCCTCTGGATGTTGGCCCCTCTTGAACGCAGGTATGAAAACTCACCGCCAAAATTCTCGATGAAAGCGTCGTAGCATACTGCGCAGCTCGCTGTCGCGGCGCATCCCCTGAGATCCGCTATGGCCTGTTGTCCGCCTTTTA
>CAZSIW010000016.1:1631-7716 GCA_964606755.1 uncultured Elusimicrobiales bacterium
ATACGGCTTACGAATATGCTGGCGACAGAACGTATGCTTCTAATATCCCCTTCTCTTTCCAGACAACGCCTGAGCCCTCTGATATAGGCCGCCGCGGAGCATCTATATTGCTCAACGGAGAACAACAGGGTCACATTGACGTTAACCCCTGCCGCGGTAAGCTCCTCTATCGCGAAGTTTCCATCTTGGGTACCCGGCACCTTGAACATGACATTGGGCCTGTTGACCCGCATCTTCAAGTCTTTTCCGATTGCGAAAGTTTCCTTGCCGTCATCAGAACAGTACGGGTTTATCTCAAGGCTTACATAACCGTCAACCCCGCCGCTCTGATCATAGACGGATCTGAACATATCCGCCGCGTCCTGAATATCTTTTATGGTTATTATGTCGCAAATCTCGTAAGACGTTTTTCCCTGCTCCGCGTATTTTTTTATCTGTGGGTCGTAGAGGGCGCTGCCGCTGATGGCCTTGTCGAAGATTGTGGGATTCGAGGTCATCCCCCTGACCCCCTGGTCGATCATCATCTTCAGTGTTCCGTTTTCCAGGATGTCCCTGCTGATATAATCGATCCAGACGCTCTGACCGAAAGCGCCAAGCTGCTGGATGCGTGTGTCCATAACGACCTCCTCATTTCCTTAGATATTTCTTTTCCAGAGCCTCAATCTCCTTTATGCGCCGCAGATGCCGCCCGCCCTGAAACCTGGCTGAAAACCATGCCTTGAGTATTTTTCTTACGTTTTCCTTATCGAACGGCCTTCCGCCCAGCGTCAGGATGTTCGCGTTGTTGTGTTCTATGCTCAGGCGCGCCTCCCGAGAGTTTGACACAAGCGCCGCCCTGATCCCCGGGATCTTGTTTGCCGCTATCGCGGCCCCAATGCCGGTGCCGCAGGTAAGGATCCCCACATTATTTTTATTCTTTTTAACGCCCAGCGCGACTCTTTCCGCGTACTCGGGATAATCAACGCTCTCGGTGCTGAAGGTCCCGACATCGTCAAACTCGTAGCCCATCTTTTCAAGATATTTCTTGATAAATTCTTTTATGTCGTACCCGGCGTGATCCGCGCCAATAATTATTTTTTTCACACGCAGCTCCTGAGTTTACACCTAACCGCCAGGCGCGACAGGCGGTTTACGTTGCGCGCAACGTTTCCCGCAAAAACCGCGCTGCCGGCCACGAGCCTCGTCGCCCCGGCCTTAACTACCAAAGGTATAGTGGAAAGATTGATCCCACCATCGACAGCGATCGCGCACGAAGCGCCGCACTTCTGTATTAACCGCCGGGCCTCTATTATCTTTCTTTCTGTACCGGGCAAAAACTTTTGTCCGCCGAACCCCGGTTCAACTGTCATTATCAAAAGAGTATCGATCAAGGGAATTTCTCCCTTAACCGAAGCCAGCGTTGTTTTCGGCCGCAGGGCGACCCCGAGCTTCATACCCAGTTTTCGTATCATCTTTATTGTTTTAGAATAACTGCAGCAGGACTCACGGTGGATAATAATTTCATCAAGCCCCGCTTCCTTAAACTCTTTAATGTAGCTCTCCGGAGCATCTACCATGAGGTGGCCGGTAAAGAACAACCCGCTCCTGCGCCGTATCGAACGGACCACGGCCGGACCCACGGTGATGTTCGGGACAAAATGCCCGTCCATCACATCAATGTGCACACGCCGGCAGCCGGCATGCCTGACCCTGGACAATTCTTCGTTAAGACAACCAAAATCAGCAGAGAGGATGGAGGGCACAATCTCGACTGGATCAGACATGGGCGCCTTCGCACACTAGAGAAGAGTTTTTTCTTAGGATCGCGCTTCTTGCCGCTTCCACTATATCTTTGTCCTTCAGATGGAATTTTACGAGCAACTGTTCCGCCGTACCCGACTCTCCGAACTGGTCGTTCACCGCGACCATCTCAACCGGGACCGGGTAGCTCCGCGCGACCACTTCGCTGACAGCTCCGCCAAGCCCGCCGTTTATCTGGTGTTCTTCGGCTGTTACTATGGCGCCGGTCTCACGGGCAGACTTTATGATCTCCTCTACGTCTATCGGCTTGATCGTGTGCATGTTGAGTACGCGGGCGTCTATGTTTTCGGATCGCAGTATCTCAGCCGCAGATAACGCTTCGGATACCATGACGCCGCAGGCTATAATCGTAACGTCACCGCCTTGACGAAGAGTGTTCGCCCTGCCTATTTCGAACGGATCGGTTTCAGAGGTAACTACCGGAACGGGCGCTCTGCCGAGTCTAAGATAAAGAGGGCCGTTCCTGTCAACTGCGGCGATGACCGCCTTTTTCGTTTCTATAGCGTCAC
The DNA here is from genome assembly GCA_964606755.1 of uncultured Elusimicrobiales bacterium. GTDB lineage: Bacteria > Elusimicrobiota > Endomicrobiia > Endomicrobiales > CAZSIW01 > CAZSIW01. Next base: position 3,941 of record CAZSIW010000016.1, read on the forward strand.
AAGGGCAAACAACGCACATATTTGGCATCACACGCGTTAGAGCGAAGTCCTCAAGTGCCTGCGCGCTGCCGCCGTCTTCACCCACCGTTACCCCTGCGTGTGTTCCTACAAGTTTTGCGTTTCTGTTGTTGTAACAGACGGAAAGGCGTATCTGGTCGCACGCCCTGCCGGTAAGAAAAACAGCGAAAGAACAGACGAACGGTATGAAACCCATTGTGCTTAGACCCGCTGCCGTCCCCACCAGATCCTGTTCGGCTATACCTATATTAAAAAATCTCTCGGGTATCTCTTTTTTAAATTTTTCCGTGCGAGTCGCGTCCTCGAGATCGCCTGAGAGGACGACAATTTTGTCGTTCTTTTTTCCCAGCTCAACTATAGTCTCGCCGAACGCGTCACGCGTCGCTTTCATCGTTTCCCATTTCATTGTCCCCTCCGAATTTGATCTCAAAGCTCAAATATTACCGTCCAGTTCTTTCAGCGCAGCATCGAGCTCGGCCTGGGTGGGCGCTTTCCCGTGCCATTTTGCCTGGTTCTCCATAAAAGAAACCCCTTTTCCCTTGACAGTTCTTGCCAGGATCACTGTCGGCTTTCCACGCGTATCCTCAAAAATATCCAGCGCCGACAAGAGCTGGTTGAAATCATGCCCGTCTACATCAACAACGTTCCAGTTGTAACTCTCCCACTTCGCCGCCAGCGGCTCCTCGTTCTTTATCTGTGATGTCGGCCCGTTCTCCTGCACGCCGTTAACATCGACGATGGCGCAGAGGTTGTCGAGTTTTTGCTGAGCGGACGTCATCGCCGCTTCCCACACCTGCCCCTCTTCGATCTCCCCGTCGCCAAGAAGACAATATATTTTGAATTTCTCGTTTTTCAGTTTCGCGCCCAGGGCAATCCCGTTCGCGTACGACAGGCCCTGCCCAAGCTCACCCGAGGAGAATTCTATCCCCGGAGCTACGGTACTCACGTGACCCTGTAGGATCGATCCCATTTTCCTGAACCGCTGGAGTTCCTCTTTTGGAAAATACCCGCGGTCGGTAAGAGTAACATACACGACAGGGCTGGCGTGCCCTTTTGACATAACGAACCTGTCCCGCTGCGCCCAGCCCGGATCATCTGGTCTGTGGTTCATCCTGCAAAGATACAGGCTTATCATGATCTCTACCGCTGACAACGAACCGCCCGGGTGCCCAGAACCCGCCGCCGTGATCATCTTCAGGATCTCTTTTCTAAATTGACGCGCTGTTTCTTTCAGCGCTGTTGTGTCATAAACAGCCTGTGGCATGTTATTCCTCCGGATCATCAGGTTTGGACCTTTTTTACCGCGTGCCCCCCGAACTTATTCCTGAAAGCCGCTATTATCTTTGAGCTGAACGACTCTTTCTGTCTCGATCTCATCCTCTGAAGTAGAGAGAGAGTTATGACGGGCACCGGCACATTTTCATTTATAGCCTCAGCCGTGAGCCACCTGCCTTCGCCCGTATCCTCCACGTAACCTGCTACTGAGGAGAGTGACGGATCTTCCCGAAAAACCGACTCTCCCAGCTCAAGCAGCCACGAGCGAACGACACTGCCGTGGTTCCATAGACCGGCTATCAGCGGCAGGTCCAGATCAAATTCAGAGGAATGCATTATCTCAAACCCCTCGGCATAGGATTCCAGCAGGGCGTATTCGATGCCGTTGTGCACCATCTTTATATAGTGGCCCGCACCGCTTTTCCCTATATACGCGTACCCGCGTTCAGGCGCAAGCGAGCGCAAAACAGGTTCTATTATCCGAAACGCCGAGAGGTCGCCGCCGGCCATAATACAGTACCCCTGATCCAGGCCCCATATGCCGCCGCTTACTCCCGCGTCAATAAAATGTTTTCCCTCGCTCTTGTATTCCTCCGCCCGGCGCATCGAATCTTTGTAGAAGGAATTCCCGCCGTCAACGACAATGTCGCCCTTATCCAGCAGCGGGCGCAATTCACCCAGTACGGAGTCCGTTATCTTTCCAGCGGGCACCATGCACCACATTATCCTGACAGGATCAAGCTTATTCACAAGATCAACAAGGCTGTCCACAGGTCGCGCGCCCTTTTCCTCAACCGCTTTCCTGGCATCGGGGTCGGGGTCGTAGCCAAGGACTTCGTGGCCGCCCTTCAAAAGCCTCTGCACCATGAAATTGCCCATCTTGCCAAGTCCGGCAAAACCTATTTTCATACTACTACTCCTGTTCATACCGAACACAGAAAGAATTATTATTATATGACCGCCTAATGCTATAAATTAATCGCCGGATTAGTAAGTACTTCGTTATCTTTTTTGCTGATCTATTTCTGAGCGCGTTGTTTTTATAACTACCTGTAACTGTGCAGGCCGCTAAAAAACATACTGACCCCTATGAACGTGAAGATCACACAAACAAAACCCGTTACCGCCAAAACAGCCGAAAACCTTGCCGGTTCTGTCGAGGTACGCCGCACGTGTAGGTATAAAACGTAGATCAGCCAGGTAATTAACGCCCAGGTTTCCTTCGGGTCCCAACCCCAGTAACGGCCCCAGGCGGTATTTGCCCACACGGCGCCTGTGGTTATTCCGGCTGTCAAAAGTGGAAACGCTATCATGACAGACCTGTACCCCAGGATATCCGCTTTATTCAAAATCACCTTATCTTTAGTTCCGATAGATCCGGAAAGATGCAATATGCCTGAAATGAAAGCTACAAAACACGCACTGTAACCTATAAAATAACTCACGACGTGAATGACCAGCCAATTACTTTTGAGCGCAGGCATAAGCGGTCTGATCTGGATATCCAGCAACGAAGCGTACCCGAGAGAGAGAAGACTAAAAAACGCGGCGCAGCCGCCCAGAGAAATATTTACTGAACGCATGCCGTCCGCGGCCAGGCACGCCGCAGTCAGAAGTAATGACAAAAGGACCAGGGTCTCATGCATGTTTGATACGGGAGGATATCCAAGCTGGTTCCAGCGGAGTATTATGGCGACAAAATTGAACTTGGCGGCCGCGATCAGCAGGCCATAAGCGGCCGTCTTAACATACTTTAACCTGAGGACAGGGACGAACAGAAAAAACACAAAAGACAGAAAGTATAAAATGAAACTAATGTCGAAAGATAAAACATACATTGTTCGATCCTGTTGATCTATTTCTTAAACAGCGTCAGGAGCGCGCCTATATTGAGCAGTATAAAGCCCGCAAATACAATTCCCGCGCCGGGATCTCTGACAGCCTGAAGACGTGTCCATCCCTGCTGAGACGGGTTGTATCCTGACTGATAGAGAACATATCTCTTGTAACGCAGAGGCCTGTTCACTTCTATGCCTCTGCTAAGCGTGACTTTTCCGTATTCTATTACACTGATACTGCTTCTAAACCCCTTTATACTTCCCTTCCAGTTTTCGTTTTCATACTTATCTATGGAAAAGTTATCAAGTCGCACGGTAAAACCGAGCTTCCTATCCGTCCCCGATGCGTCCCTGAAAAACTGCCGCGCTTCACCCTCTTTAAATTCTACCGACCCGTCTTCCCTGAAAAGAGCCGTGGCGACAGCTCCGCAAAGAATGAGTACAACAGCCAGATGACTGATTATCATGGCTGCACTGGCACTATATCGCACAATTCTCATTTCGGGACCTCCCGGTCAAGGCTATCGGCTAAAGAGAAAAGTGTCTGCCGGTACCGCGAGGACGGCAACATAGCAAGGTTTGATCTGCAGATATCGATAACCCGGTCGACCCGTTCCGGAGGCATTTTCACGCCTGCGTCGTTGT
>CAZSIW010000016.1:7726-10172 GCA_964606755.1 uncultured Elusimicrobiales bacterium
GTCGTTGTCGTGACAATTGTCAACGATCTGGTATAAAATACCCAAACTCAAACCAAAACCCGCAATATTTTTCAGCAAGCAAAGTGGTATTTTCTCGCCGCTCACGAAAACCCCTCCATACAGGCTGCGGACACAAGTTTGCCTGTCTTGTAACGTACCATTGTTTCGTATTCATCGACAGCTCGTTGCTCATTCTTTTAGTCAAGGATTTGACCTCGGCACATCGTGCGGCCCGGCATCGACCATTATTGAAAACCGCCTCCTTGTTTCGCATCCGGCTCAGGATATCGTCATTGACGCCTGAAGTGCATATCTTCGCCCCGGATGAGAGACACGCGCTTACGAGAGTTAACATATAGGTCGCAAATACTTCCCCTGCTAAAAGAAATAGTATTACAGGGGTTCCCTGATCTCTGGCGTGTACGCGTCTATATTATTAGACTTTGGTCAGCAGTATCGTAGTTCCAATCCCCGCGTATCGTTAGCTTGCGGGAAACATTGCACGAACAAAGTGCATGAACATGTTTAGAAAAGAATAGTTACGATAACCGCACATAAAGTAATGAAGCCTGAGACCTGTTTTACCTGACACAAAAACGCCGAGCGCGCGGCCGGCGCTTGAATTATATATAGGCAGGATCTGGCCGAGATCTATGGGACGCGACGCCCTCAGCGGCATATCGAGCGCAAGCCTGCTCACGTTCACCCCGGCGCAACATCCGGAATCCAACGCAAAATTGACCGCTTTTCGCAGATAAGCGCCCTTGTAGCGCTGCGCTCCCGTGTCGGCCGGCGCGAATGCCTCAGGATGATGCGGCAGCTGGAGAAACTCGTTTACGATTATCCGTTTGTCGGCTATGGTTTCGAAATCTCCTTTTATATCATCTATGGCGATCTTTGTTCCGGCGCACCAACAAAAAAATATATCATTGTAGCTCTCCCCGCTCTTAAGCTGGATGTTGCTGCCGTCAAAGGATGTCACCATTGAGTTCGTTACGATCTCAAAAGCCATTTCATGAACATATTTATTTATTTTTTCATGCACAGCGGTTTCTGCCTGAGACAGTATGTTATTTCCATGCTCAACAATGACGACCCTTAGCTTCTTCGCTAATCTCCGGCTAAGCCTGTAAAGCTCGCCACCGATCTCAAGGCCTGTATAACCGCCCCCCGATACTACTAGAACGGGGTGATCGGTTTTACGAATATAATCCATGAACGCGCACTCCAGTCGTACCGCATCATCGAGCGTATCAAGTTTGTACAAGGATTCAAGCGAGTGATCGAAACCGTGCAAATTTGTTATCGAACCACAAGCGAGAACGATATAATCGTACGAATAATTGTCTATTTGAGTTTTGATTGTTTTTTTAAACAGGTCAATACCTAGCACCTGCTCCTGCCTGAACTCGACAAATTCGGGGATAAGACTTTTTATATCACCGGTTACGATCTCAACGCCGAACTCACCGCTTATGACCATGGGTAGGGACGGTTTCATAGTCGTGTAGGGATATTTATCAAACAGAATGGTTCTTGTTCCTTTCTTTCTCTTGTATAGATATCTAAGAGCCCGGGCAGCGCTTCGCCCGGCAAAACCTCCTCCAACGATGACAATGTTCATTTCCAACTCCCATTTTTATGGTTATGTAAAGACAGATATATAGACAATATCATGCAGGGCCCGATTGCTCAATGACGTTTTGATCGGAAACACTTACTTTTTTCTATCTGAATAGCCAATGAGAGAAAAACTGTAACATGAAGGAGTGCTCATTAAACAGCTGGTGAAAATATCGAGAGATAAGTGGATAGCTTATATATTAAATCTTTGCGATCTCAACTAGTTTTGCTTCAAGTTCAATTGTCGGGACGCTTGAAAGCGCGACTGACACAGGACAGCCGTTCTTTGCAGATATGGCATGGTTCTGAAAATCGTCACTGCTTATACCCGGAACTATCGCTTCCGTAGCCAACTTAATAAATTTTATTTTAAAACCATCTCCTTCCTTATCAATGCCAACTTGGGCGGTCGTCACTATTTGTTTCGGAGAGAACCCTGCTTTTCCCAGGATCAATGAAAGCGCCATAGAAAAACATCCCGCATGCGCTGCCGCGATAAGTTCCTCAGGATTTGTGCCCTTACCATTCTCAAAACGGGAAGCGAACGAGAAATCCATTATGGCGTTCGTATTTCCTATTTCCATTACGCCTTTCCCGTCTTTTATAGACCCGTTCCAAACCGCCTTGCTTTTCCTGACAAACATAAATTCCCTCCGTTTTATCAATTCCCGTAAACGTCTCTGCGTTGTTGTAATAAGCAAATGTATTCTACTAAATGTTCATTTTTTACACACTGATCTTATCACCATTTTTACTATCCACAGATTCAATTATGAATTTAATAAGCTATTATCAATTAAAAAGCAACAGACTGGAGCCTGTT
>CAZSIW010000016.1:10182-15203 GCA_964606755.1 uncultured Elusimicrobiales bacterium
TTCTCATCAAAAAGCACCTCTTTCTTTTTAAGTTGTTCAACTATCTTCGGTTCACCCAGTTGAGGGATGAGCACAACAATCGCATTTATAGCTGCGGGGTCGGTTAAGCCACACAATTCTTTTATTTTAAGATCAAGCTTGCTGTAGAACATCGCGGCATCAACCTTGTTCTGAAGCATGAACATCTCTGGCGTTAACAAAATACCTTTGTCTTCAGTATGAATTATCTTCCGCTCCAGCAACTTCTGTCCAAGAATGATCTCTAGCTCCTGGTCAGCCAGACCGTTGCTTTTGCCGGCCCTGTCAAGTTCCGCCTTCGCCAGCATCTTTTCAGCAATTGATGTCAAAAACGCTCTTTGTATATCCTGTAACCTGGGTTCATTTTCGGTACCCTTTAATTCATTCCTTATCTTTTCCAAATATGTGTTTACCGAATGCGAAACGTTTTTGATATTCATAGCCTCAAGAATTTGCCCGACATTCCCTTTGTTTACCGTTTCCGCCAGAATACCGCTATCGAAATGAGAATCTGGAAGCTTATCTCTGTCCCAGGAATGGCCTACACCGCATACGAATTCCTTCGTCAGTGTGTTCGTGCTATATAGGCTCAAAATAGTAGTTTTAAGCAGCTCCGTAAGCGCCACCCTGTCTATAATTGATCTCTCGCCGCCTTTTAACAGACTCTTTAATTCACTCAGGTTCAATATCTTGCAGCTGGCGCGCGAACCGCTGATCCTGCTCTTCAATTGCTCGGCGTTTTCGTAGCCGCTTATAACGTCCGCTTTGATTCCGGAATATCCTGACACGAACTCATACACCCTTGTCTCATTGTTCACATTCAAAACATAACCTGGGAAACCCAGCCCCATATAATACCGCCTGCGTGAAACATCATTCTTGAGATCTACACAAATCTTTACCCCGCTCTTTCTGGCAAGCTCCGCAATATTTTTGATTTGTGTTACACTCATATCCTTAAAGATCGAAGGATCAACTATCATTTGCCCGTTCCCCGCCTTGTTAAAAACCTCAAGATTTGCCATAAACTCCTTGATATTTGCCAGGCCATCCAGATTAATATAGATATTCTGCGGCATTGCCACGCTCTCTGCGTTCCTGATGGTCATTAGCTCGTCCAGCCTGGTTGATATCGTATCTGAATTGATATTTCCTTCCTTATCCATGAACATATCAGCTGTCACCACCATACTGCCTTGTTCGTTATAAGCTATCTTCTTTCCGGTTGAAGTATGGTCTATAGTTATACCGGGTTTGAATCCGTTGGTGCCGACATCAATATTCAGCTCCTTGAAAAATCCCTTAAACCTTTCAGCTGCTTTCCTTGAACCATTCATGTTCCCATTATTCGTGACCGTTTTGCTTATAACCTTAGCCACAGTATCTGCCCTTTCTCCCTGTGCGAACAATATCAATGCCCCAGATTTTGTACTAGCCCAGACAGGTTTTCCGTTCACGAGAATGCCTGTGTTCTTCAGGCCCATAACCTCAGGATTCTCTGGCATTTCGCCCACAAGATAAATATTCATGTGCCTGTTCCCATTCTCATCGGCGGTATCGATACCGAACTGCTCCACAGCTTTTCGCAAGTCCGACTTGCTGACCAATTGCCAGTTTATATACGAAACATAACTGCCCGCCTGCTTTTCTTCATTTTCGCGTCGCTTTGAAGTAACGAACGATCCATTAATATTTTCATTAAATTCATCTCCGTGACCCAGCATGACATGGTCGTCCGATCTGCGTTTCTGCACCATTTTATTTATCTGATTATAGAGCGCAATCTGCTCCGTTTCAACGGTTCTTTCTTTTATGTCTTTCGTTTGAAGCTCATGGTTAAAATCGTTCAATCTACCGTTCAATTCCCTTAGCTGTTCGGCTGTAGCACTATTAATGTAGCACACTGAGACGTGGCTTATACTCAACCGCTTAAACCCATTATTCTCGGATATTTCGCGTATTTGTTCTACCTGTCCTGTCTTAGTTCTTAATTTGAGCACAACTGCAAAATCCGGCATAAGATATGCCCCAGCTATTTCGTACGTCCATCTGTTTATTTGTTCATCTTTGAACATTGAATTAAATGTCTTAAAGTAACCATTTTTCTGATCACCGCTAAGTTTATCCGAAGAAGGAATCGCTGCCTGAGTTGAATGTACCTGTTCTTTCGGCATATACTGCGCATTATCCGTAATGCCGTTCTCGTCCGGTATTGTTTTGTCTTTCAAAACGTTTCTTATTATGTTATTGACCTCACTTACAATATCTTTTACTTTCTGCGAATGGTCCAACGGTACCGCGACATAAACGTTCTCATGGGTTTCTTCTCTTTTTCGAATTTTATCCGCGCCGCTTCTGATAAAATTCCCGTTACCCAGATCCTTGATTGCGCCTTCAGTGTTTTTCGCATAACCGTCAAAATATTTATCCATATTTTCGTTATAATCCATAGACTTGCTTGTTACTTTATAATCACTCATACCCCTTACTATGCTTACTAAATTAGTGTTTTTACATGATTGAATAATTGCTTTTTGAAGTTCTTCTTTAGGAAGATCCAATAGCTCGGAACCAAAACCGGCTTTGACTACTTCATCGTGGGTTTTTCCGGTGGATTCGAGGTATTCGTGGATGACCGCCAGCCTGGCGGCCTCGATGAGCTTATCGGAATATTTTTCTTTGAATTCTTTTGGCAGGATAACGTGTAGAACACCGTTATTGTCTTTGCTGTATGTCACTGACTGGAAACTAAAAATATCTTCACTATTTTGGCCGTGCGCCATAGCCACCAACGGCGGTGAGTTCATCGTGTCTATCGCTACTTTGCCTTTAAGCTCGCTGAGCAGAGGGTCACTTAAGACCGCGTTTGTAAGCTCAACATCAGGCTCTATGTTCCTATCAAGAGCCGTTACAGCCTTAACGGCCAGATTATGTGCTATGCCTATGAATGCCTTTCCTGATACATAATTCAACACTTCCTGTGCAAGCGGGCTGTCTATGCCTAATTTTAATGAGAGCGCATCTCCGACCATGCGCCATATATCGATGTCAAAAAGTGAGGCGGAGGTTTTACCGGCCTCCCTGCGGTTTGTAATCACGGAGCCTGGCCGGTCTCTCGGCTGGATATTTTTTATCAGATATCTGGTCTTAAACAACTTCAGAGCCGGAGTTACTTTATCGTCCCCGCCAATCATTAGCCTGTCAGCTTCCTGCTTGTATGTATCGGTGATCGATTTAAATATGGCTTTTGTTGCTTCCACCTCGCTTTTCCCAAAATTGCTCTGCGCCCAGTACCAACGAGCGTTGATCAGTTTGCTTTCCTCTTCGGAATATTTCCTGGCTCCGCCATTTTTTTCATCTTTCTGGTCGATGCTCTCGGGACGTTCGGTCGAGATGACCGTGATCCCCTTGGACTTCAGGAACGGGAACCCCACCTGCTTAGCACCCATCTCATCATCGATCGCCACGACCAGGCCGGCCTCGCTTTTGGTAAGGCCAAGCTCCGCCTTTAAGTCATCGGCGGCCGAACACTTGTTAGCGGCCTGAGAGGTAATATCCGTACTGGTCGAACCGCCCGAGGTTATCCTGAGGCCGTCTATTGCTGCCTCGCTTACGGAACTCTCTATTATGCCTGACAATTTTGCCCTGATACCGGTTGGAACCAGCGGCTTGAGCGTCAACTGTATTATGCGGCTCCCGTCGCGGTTTTTCCTTTTGTCAATGAAGGGCCATTTCTCTTTTTTTACAAAATCTTTCTCCTGCGGGTTCATTTTTTCCTTGTCTTTGTCATAAACCCTGTCCATCGTATCTATAGCGTGCGCGTTCAGGAGCAATATCTCGTTGAATTTATCAGCTGCTTTTTTATTTTTTTCATTACCATCCAAGACATTGATGACGGATCCGATCATTGCGTCATAATCGAGTTTAAACTTTTCCCAAGTATCAGCATCAAATTCCTTCGACCGCTTCTCCATGAAGGCGAGTATCTTGATTACGGCCTCATCCCTCGTATTCTTGTCCCGCAGCTCCTGCTGGTTAGCTATGACGGCCCTGAGAAAAACTCTGAAAATCTTTTTTACCCTGTTAAGTATCTCCTCCGTAGCCCTGACGCTGTTCTCATCTATGTTCTTCGTGTAGGTCTTGTCTTCGCTGTTGCCGCCGTACCTGTCAAAAACTACTTTCAGCCCGGCACCGTTCGCGTAGATGCTGAAACCTTCAAGCAGGACGTCCGGAATGAACTGAACGGCCTGACGGCCGAGTTGCAGATTGAACTCGTTGCCCGAAACCACGGAAAAATGAATGCCGAGGATCCTGAACAGGTTAACGTAATTAGAAACCTCTTCATCCACATCCTGGTTGTAGAGGGCAAGGGTCTTGTCCATATCAGCGGCGATCGCACCTTTACGAATGGTGTTTATGCCGTTTTTCAGCCTCTCGCTCATAATAACGGCCCTGTCAAAATCTATGAATATTCCGCTAATGATCTCACCATCTTTTTTGGCGAACACATATTTTTTATTTTCGGAGTCCACCTTCAAGTCTACGTTTTCGTTTCCGGCAAGGAGATACATCGCCGCCCTTCCGTAATCGCTGCCAGCATCTCCTGCGAATCTCTCAAGGAGCGTGACGAACTCGTCCACTTTTTCTTTTGAAAGAAGCCCACCACCGCCGGCCAGCTCTTTTAACCGGTTCCATGCCAGCACTACTACAGCCTTATTGTACGCTCTATCAGCTTCCCTTTTCTTGTTATATTGCTCCTTTGGATTTTCATAGATCTGCTCGATCAATTTCCTTGCTGTCTCATGGAGCCTGTCCAAGTAGGAAACATCGATCTTTATGCGTTCGCCGGGAACAATAATCTCTCCCATTCTGTCTATGTAGCCAGTTATGTATTCATAAATGCTTTTCTTGACTGACATTATATTATCTTTGTCACCGCTAAACTTCATGAACAACTGGAGCACCTGGCTGCTGGTGAAGGCGTAATTAAACACGGCCACATC
>CAZSIW010000017.1:0-15151 GCA_964606755.1 uncultured Elusimicrobiales bacterium
CGGCTTTTCTTTACCGTACGATATTACAGCGATCCTCTTAAGCGGTATGCCCAGATAAACGTAATATTGCTTAACAGCCGCCGCTCTACGTTCTCCAAGCGCAAGATTGTATTCAACGGTACCCCTCTGGTCGCAATGTCCTTCAACCAATATATGATTTGAAGTGCCATTTAAATATTCTGCATTTTTTTCCAAAATTTCTTTAACTTCGGGCTGCAGCACCGCGCTGTCATACTGGAAATGTATGGTTTTTAATTCTTCAACAGACTGCCAGTTCCCATCGCGAGCTGACGCATCCTGCTCCTGAGTGGCCTGAGGCTTAGGAGCCGCGGCCTGCTCGTGCTTGATCATCTGCTTAGTTGCGCATCCTGCCATCAGCACACACACTACAAAACCTACAAGCATTTTTTTACACATACGTTCTCCTTTTTTTAGTTTATTCCTTATTTCCATGCGAACAGAGTTGATTATACAGCCACGCAAAAATCACGCCGCCACCCAAACCATCAAAAAACGCCCAGACAAGCCCTACCAGGCTTCCCATGGGAGTAATGCTGTATCCTATGTAGATATTGCTTAAGAGCGTCGGCGACCCGGTTGCTTTCCCTATGTACATCATCCACCAGGTTCCGAGAAACAAACCTAACCCCCACAGAAGCCCGACCGTCAGACCGAAAGCCTTAACATCAAGTTTCATAAAACACCCCCTTTTTCTATTTTATGTTCTCATGCCCTTCAATCTTTTGTGCTGGAGCACTGAGTACAGAAGCCGAACTGGTAATTGGTTTTGCAATATCGCGGGTTTTCATTTTATCATCATATAATTTGTCCAGGTAACAACCTAACAGGATAATTGCCAATACGAGTATGCTTATAAATGCGCTGACAACGCCCTTGATTATTTGTTCGGCTAAACTCCCCAGAATTCTGATTAACACTTTCATTTTCTCTGCCTCTTGCTGCGGTCATTCCACGCTTCCTGCCAGAATATGAGGCATTAAACCTTCGCCGTAATTATTTGCTTAACGATTTTTACCAGTTCTATAGGATCGAACGGTTTTGTGAGAAAAAGATCGCACCCCACTCTCTTTGCTTCAGCCGCATCACTTTTCTGTGATGCGGCCGTCAGAATTATAATGGGAATACTTTTTGTCTTTGCATTCTCTTTCAGCCTCTGGCATACTTTCCAGCCATCCATGAGTGGCAGTCTGACGTCAAGAATAACGGCATCGGGTCGCTCATCCTCGGTCCGCTTCAACCCCTCAATGCCATTGGAAGCAACCGATACGCTAAAACCTTCCGCCATTAAATTTACCTTCAATAACTCTATTAAATTGTCCTCGTCTTCGATGATCATGATCTTCTTCATTTTGTTTCCTTTTTCGGTAAATTAAATATAAACGTGCTACCTTTCCCAATCTCCGATTCAACCTTTATGTTGCCGCCGTGCATGTCAACCATGGCTTTCGCGATCGCGAGCCCGAGCCCGCTTCCGCGGCTTCTCTCGGAGAACTCGTCTTTTCCGCGGTAAAACTTATCAAATATCCTGGACTTTTCTTCTTCGCTTATGCCGGGACCCTCGTCTGTTATGCTTACTGCCACTTCTTTGCTTTTGTCTTCGGCGCTGACGATTATCTTCTGTCCGTTCTTTGTGTATCGTAATGCGTTGTTTAGAATATTTGTTATCACCTGTTTTATTTTATTTATATCGACATTAACCTGAAGTTCGTTCTTGGGCATATTAAGCTCAACTTTTATTCCTTCTGGAATAGTGATGCGCTCAACTGTTTCCTTTATGATATTTCTCATGTCATACCGCTCGATCTGCAGCTCGATGTTCCCCGATTCGATCTTTGATATATCCAGGAACTCATCCACCAGCACCGCGAGACGGTTGCCCTCCAGCTCTATTATCTTGAGATATTTATCCTTTTGATCTTCGGTGACCTTTATCTTCTGCAGGGTTTTGGCGAACCCTATTATCGCGGTAAGCGGAGTGCGAAGTTCGTGAGAGACTATCGAAACGAATTCGGATTTAAGCCTGTCGAGTTCCTTAAGCCTCTTGTTGGACTCTTCCAGCTCCCTTGTCTTGCTCAATACTTCTTCTATCTTGTTGTTCAAGTTTCTGGTCAAACCGTCAAGATGCTCAGCCATATCGTTCAAAGACATTTCCAGCTCGCCTATCACATCCCTGCTCGTAACGGTAAGACGCTCAGAAAAATCACCCTTGGCTATCTTCTCCGAGACTTTTTTCATGTTCAGTATCGGCCGCAGCAGCTGTCCAGATATTATCCAGGAGACGAGCAGTATCATAATGAATGAAGACGCTACGATGGCTACAGTACGGTTCGTTATCTTTGTCAGATCCCTGCTTACGCCTGCCGTCAAATACCCTATCTGTACGTTGCCTATATCGACACCCATATGTTTCATCGGGAATGATTTGATGAATATGTTTTTCGCCCGGATGACATCAGAGCTGTCTTTATACGGATTGTGCTTTTTTTCCAAACCCCTTTCGGAAGAGAATAGCACGATGTCATCTTTGTCCAGCACTGACAGGAATTTAATGTTCCTCTGCTGGGCTGTGACCAGAACGGTGTCCAGAGCATCTTTGTAATCTTTTTTGCCCAGATCGTCCTGTATATCGTTGCGCACGATATTGCCTATAGTTTCCACCCTTGTGAGGAGCCTTTCGTTCAGGACATCTTCCAGCAAGAGTATCCTGTTCCAGGTCATTATCGAAAGCATGATAATGCCGATAGCCGAGATAGCCAGAAGCAGTTTTCCGCGGTAACCAAGATCGATGTTCGGGATCATTTTTCCTCTCGTACGATTATAGATTTACAATGTAACTTTCAAATATACCTAAATGCAACTTTTGTGTAACTTTTTACATCTCGCCTTGTTTAATATGTATCCTATTTAATATAATTATTGATATTTATTCCAGTCTTAGCGCTGTTTTTAGAGGTAAAGATGACTAAAGGCAAGATACTGATTATCGAAGACGATCCAAGCACGGCCGTGCTTATCGGCGACACTCTCAAAAGAGAGAACTACAATATCCGCACCGTTGATACCCTTGAGAAAGCGCGCGGCGAGCTGTCCTCCAACGTCCCAGACATGATAATCCTTGACAGAAAATTGCCCGACGGAGACGGCATCGATTTTTGCCGCGAGATCCGTTCAGAGGCTAAGACAAACTCTATTCCAATCTTGTTTCTTACGGCTTTCGGCTCAAAATACGATAAGGTCACGGGGTTGAGAGTGGGCGGCGATGATTACCTTACGAAACCTTTTGATTTTGAAGAATTGGTCGCGCGGGTGGAAGCGTTCTTCCGCAGGATGAAAAAAGAAATAAAACCAGTTGCTGATGTCCTCAAGACAAACGGGGTTGTGCTGGACGTGACCCGCCACGAGTGCAGGGTTGAAGGGAAATTGATAGACCTGTGGCCGAAAGAATTTGAACTGCTGAAAGCGTTCCTTGCGAACAAAGACCGTGTTTTAAGCAAGGAATTCCTCGCGGAATACGCGTGGAATCAAGAGTACCTCAAAAGCTCAAGGACCATGGATATTACCATCCAAAGGCTTCGAAAAAAACTCGGCAAAAGAAAAGGCATCATCGAAACCGTCAAGGGGTATGGTTTTAAGCTAAAGGAAAAGGGCTGACACCCCGCCCAAATTTAAATATGTTCAAATAAAATAAAATAATGAAAAAACGAATAAAAGAAGAATCGGTACTATTTGTCAGCGTTTCAAAATGGTTCGTGCTGGCTACCATTATCGGTATTATCGTAGGCCTTTCAACGACCGCGTTCTTGAAACTACTCAACTTTGGAATCGGGCTGGGAAGCGGTTACTCTTACTACTTCCTTTTATTGCCATTAGTTTTCCCGCTGAGCGCTTTGATGATAAAGCACCTCGCTCCGGAGGCCGAGGGCCACGGGACAGAGAAAGTAATCGAAGCAGTGCACAAGACCTCCGGCAGGATAAGCCCAATGGTTGTTCCCATCAAGCTTATTACAACGGTGCTTACCATATCGTTGGGCGGCTCCGCAGGGAAAGAGGGTCCGTGCGCGCAGATAGGCGCGGGGCTGGCGTCTTCCTTTGCTGATATTTTCGGGTTTGATGATGTGGACCGCAGAAAACTCGTTATTTGCGGAATCAGCGCAGGTTTCGCATCTGTGTTTGGCACGCCGATAGCAGGCGCTATATTCGGTGTGGAAGTGCTTTTTGTAGGGAGCATTCTTTACGATGTCCTTCTCCCTTCGTTCATAGCCGGCATCACCAGCTACCAGATATCATCTGCGTTCGGCATACAATATTTTTACCACCCCATAAATTTTGTGCCTGTTTTTAAAGAAACTTTCCTAATAAAGGTTGCGCTCTCCGGCATTTTTTTCGGCATTTGTTCTTTTCTTCTAATCGAAGCTCTGAAACTCGCTAAAAAGTTGTCCGGGAATATCAGGGGCATCGTGGTAAAGGGAGCCGTCGCCGGGGCCATTCTGGCGGGATTATCAGTTGTATTTTCTAAACAGTATCTCGGGCTAGGGCTTCATACGATCCAATCCTGTCTTGAAGGAGGGAACGCCAGATGGTATGATTTCTTCATGAAAATTTTTTTTACGGTGGTAACGCTTAATTTCGGAGGCAGCGGCGGTATAATTACCCCTATATTTTTTATCGGGTCGACCGCGGGAACTGTTTTTGCCCATATCCTTCATCTGGATGCCGGAACATTCGCTGCCATAGGCATGGTGAGCCTGCTCGGCGGCGCCGCCAACACACCGATAGCGGCAAGCATAATGGCGGTGGAGCTTTTCGGCACGCAAGTAGCGCCTTACGCAACGGTTGCGTGTGTAATAAGCTTCCTTATGACTGGACACAGAAGCGTGTATCCATCGCAGATACTCTCTATAACAAAATCTTCCTCGATATCGCCAGAACTGGGAAAAGTAATAGAAGGTGTCAGCGCTGAAATAAAACCCGAGGGTGGTACGGTTTCGAATCTCCTCTTAAAACTTATGCAATCAATAAAAAAATATTTTTAAAATATTAATAGATTCGGTCGTGACGAATGATTTTTATGGCTTGCCTTTCAGGCAGCGGCAAAATGGGTCAAAATATAGGATTTACCGAAAGTTGGACCGGAGAACATCCGGCATGGGTGGCTTAATGCGGTAGTTTACGGGATGACTTTAATCTCGGAGGTGCCGTCATCCTGAACGACAAGGATGTATGAGGGGCTGTTGTTCCAGCAACCGACATTGTAGTATTCAACGCTGTCTTTTTTTAAGTGGTACACAAAATGCGTATGGCCGCAGATCACGATATCGCAGTTTTTCTTCTTCGCGTATTCAACCGCGTGTTCCGCAACCTGTTCCGTTACTCTCATCCAGTTGTCCGCGAATTTGAACAATACCATATCGATCAAATGTGAAGAAAATTTTCTTTGCAGCCATGTATAAAACTCGGCCAGCAGCCTTCCCAGCAGGTCGTTGTTGGCGATGAAACTGTCGAAACGGTGCCCGTGGAGAGCCAGGAAGCGGCGCCCGTTCACTTCCCAGGTATATTCTATGTGAGCCGGTATGCCTATCATCTGGGCCATGAAATGATAGAACTTGATGTCGTGGTTGCCTTCGAGCCATATGACGTCCACCCCGCGGCGGGAAAGCTTGCCGATGTGTTCCAGCAATTCCCAGTGTGTGCTTTTCAAATGCTGGAAACTCAGGTCCTCGAACATATCGCCCGCTATGACGAGCCGTTTGAACCGGTATTCCTTCAATGTGTTGATGAGATCGAAGGCCCTTGAAGTGGGGGCGCCTAGATGAACATCGGAAAAAACCAAGGTGTTTATTTCTTTCATTGGCATCATTGTATGTATTTAAAAAAATAATTTCAACTTTTTGTGCAGCCAGCCGGACAACCCGCTCGGCCCCCTTAACACTTCCTTAACCCTATATTCATCACCGCTTGACGCTCTTTTTGTAACATCTTATCGAGAGCCCAAGGAGGGTGGTATATGTTTTATATTTTCTTGCCGCTTTTCACCGTTTCAATCTTGTTGTACGTGCTGTTTTTTGTGCTTACGATCATTTATAAACGTGAGCGCGGATCAATAGCGTTCGACAGGAAGTGCTATCCCAGGGTGAGCATATTGAAACCGATCAAGGGGATCGATGACGGGTTTGAAGAAAATCTTTCGACTTTCTTAGATCTTGATTACCCTGATTACGAAGTTCTTATCGGGCTGGACAACTGCTGTGAAGGCACCAGAGAAGCGGTAAAGAAGATGTGCCGTAAATATCCGGAAGCAAAAGTAAAAATATACAACAGGAAAGGCTTTTCTATTTTTAATCCGAAGATAGAGGTGCTTTCAATGCTTGAGAAACACGCTTCCGGGAAATTGTTCTGGATAGCTGACGCTAACACCAGGGTGGAGAGAGACACTTTACAAAAACTTGTCGGCGAATACCTGGTCAACGGTTCCAAGATCGTGTATTCTCCCATCATCGGTACCGGCAGCAGGACGTTCGCGAGCGCCATGGAGAACGCCTATCTGAATTACTTTGTTTCCGGCAGCATAATCGCAGCCAACAGCCTTGCCGGCCAGCATGTAATAGTCGGTAAATCCATGCTGATAGAAAAAGAGGCACTGCAGGAGTTCGGCGGGTTCCGTTATTTCAGGAAATATCTGGCCGAGGATTTCATGATGGGCAAGGAATTCGTGGACAGGGGGATGTCCGTGTCTACTAATTACGTCTGGGTGACGAACTATGTGGCGAACTCCAGCATCTTGAGTTTTGCGAAACGGATGGCTAGGTGGGCGAAACTCAGGTTCCACATAAACCCGGCGATGTACGTGCTTGAGGTCCTCGCGAACCCTCTTGGCTTGTCAATATTAGCTTTGTTGTTTGCCGGCAGGCAGATCCTGCCGGTGGTTGCCTGTGTTGTGGCGGTCAAACTTGTGCTGGAATATGCGAGCTTGTTTTTAATAAACACACAAGACAGAAAAAAAGTGTGGGTTTTACTCTCCTATCCATTCATCATTCTTCTCAAAGACCTGGTGCTTTTCTTTTACGTTTATTTCGTGCCGTTCGTTTCCCGGACCGTTTACTGGAAAGGCAAATTCCTTACAATCGGGAAATACAGCATGATAGTCAATGCCGCAGGATAAAATAATGGAAAACGAGAAAAAAATAGCCTGGGTGACATCCGTTTTCATGGGCCTGGGACACATGCGCGCCGCGTACGCACTCAAAGATCTGGCGAACGAAGGTATCCTGATAGACGGGTCCAAACGGCTTTGCACCCCTTCTGAATACAGCATCTGGAAATGGATGCGCAAGATGTATTATTTCCTTTCAAGGGCGGAGAAAATACCCTTCATCGGCCGCCTGCTCCACAGGTTTTTGTACCTGATGGAGGAGATACCGGCTTATTATCCAAAACGAGACCTGTCCGCATCGAACTGGAGCGTAAAATACCTGAAGTACCTTATCACCGGGCGCGGGCTAGGAAAGGGGATAGTAACAAAAATAACCCAGGTGCCTCTTCCTGTTATCAACACTTTTTACGCGACGGCGGTCGCAGTAGACCAAAACCTTAAAAACAAGGATGACAACTATCTGCTCATCTGCGATTCGGATTTCAACAGGATATGGGTGGGAGAAGACCCGAAAACAGCCAATATCAAATACGTTGCGCCCTGTTCCCGCGTAAAAAAAAGGCTGCTGTCTTATGGAGTCCCTGAGAGCAAGATATTCGTGACCGGATTTCCTCTCCCAAAAGAAAATATAGGCAGCCGCGAAGGTCTGGAAATCCTGAAAAGCGATCTTTATAAGCGACTCGTCAAGCTTGATCCGCAAAACGCGTTTTTCAATATTCACCGGAATACCGTTGAGTACTATCTTGGAAAGCCGGACTGCGAACGGATAGTTGATTCCAAATCATTTACCCTTATGTTCGCCGTTGGAGGCGCGGGCTGCCAGACGGGGCTCGGGGTGAAGATATTGAAAAGCCTGAGACGAAAAATAAAGAAAGGTTCGGTAAAACTCATATTATCTTCCGGAATAAGAAAAGACGTTTACAACGAGTTTTTGAAAGCAGTTGTGCATATGGGAATCTTTGATTATGTCGGCAACGGTATCGAGCTTCTTCATGACGCCGACATTTACGGGTATTTCAACAAGTTTAACGCCGCGCTAAGGAATACGGACGTCTTGTGGACAAAACCAAGCGAGCTCTCGTTTTACTGCGCTCTTGGTATTCCGATATTGCTGGCGCCCGTTGTCGGGTCTCATGAATATTTGAACAGGAAATGGCTGCAGGAGATCCACACGGGGGTAAAGCCTTCGGGCACCGTAGAGCACACGAATGAATGGTTATTTGACCTGAGAGAAAGCGGTGTGCTGGCGGAAGCGGCGTGGGACGGGTTTCTGAAAGCGAGGAAACTGGGTGTTTATTATATTGAAGATCTGATGAGCAAAAAAACGTTTCAAAGCGGCAGCTCTCCGTTGGAGAGATGAAAAAGATATTCGTCAGTAATTAGGCAGTGAAAAGCTCTAGATATAACTTTACGGTCGAATCCCTCGATGGAAGTGCATTCCATAAATCTTGCCGCGGCACTGATTGATTTTGCCGAGAGCACCTCAAGAAAGTGCGGACAAAACCTCATGTCTCCGTACCAGAAAATCCTGTCCCTGTTGTTTGCGTCAATCGGGTTCCCATCGATCTCTTTATAGATCAAACAGGCCGGCATAACGTCTTTCCCTGCCAGTTTCGCAGATTCCAAAAAAGGTGTCCTGAAAGGAAGCACGGTTTCGCCGTTGGAGGTTGTCCCCTCCGGGAACACTACTACATTGAATCCATTTCTGAGCAGATCTGCAATATTGCGAACCTCTTCCTTAATGAAAGAAGCTTTCCTGCGCTCAATAAACACAGCGCCGCCCAATTTAGCCAGGAGCCCGAGAAACGGCATCTGTTCCACCTCTTTGGAGGCCACAAATACTGACGGCACGAGTGACGAAATAATAAGTATGTCCAGATAAGAGAGATGGTTCGATATTATCAGGCAATTGTTCCGGAACTGAGCTTCCGGGCGGCTTTTGATCGCAGAGAGCCTTATGTTCATTGCGTTCAGACCCTTTTTTGAAAACCATGACGTAAGGCTTGCAGACGTTTTAAGCTTTCGAGTTTTGTCTTGGCAGAACAACCTCGCCGCCGGAAGCGCAATAAAAAACGCAACGAAAAGGCATATTAAGTGAATAAACTTGCGCAAATATCTTAAGATTGCCATGATGTCACATAAACTTGTTTTCATGAGGTTTGTTCACCGATTCCAGATCGAGCAGGGTAAAGAAATCAGAACATTTGAACTGCCTGTCGATAGCCGGTTCCCCGCAAATCCTGGCTCCGGCTTTCAAATAGGAGGTCAATAATGACGGAAGCATTCTGCCGCAGTTGTAGAATGAAAAGGCGGAATCAAGGTCTAGATGCTCTTTAACGGTAAATGAGGATTTTGATCTGAACTTGCCTTTAGGGTAAACCCTGAGGGTTTCGTCCGAACAAAAATGCTTCTTCAGGTAACCGAAAATAATTTTTAGCTCATTATGATCCATGGTTTTTATGCTTGAACAACCAAATAAATATCTTGTATCGGTGGCTTTCGCGTAAGCCATCAGCCCTTTCCAAAGCAGAGCGATGGTGAGGCCGTTCCTGTAATCTTTGTGCACGCAGGCGCGGCCGAGCTCGAGTTTGTTCCCGTCAAGGTTTTTGACAGAGGTTATGTCGAACTCGTTTTCCGAATAATATAATTTTGAGAACACAGAAGAGTTTAAACGATATGTGCCTATTATTGACCCCGTAGTTTTTTCGGTTATTATCAGGTGATCGCACAGCATGTCATATTTGTCCATATCCACGGGGATAAAATTATTCCTTCTTAAAAGCTCTTTATAAAACACATCGTGTCTTAACTGGAGAGCTTCTTCCAGTTCCGTTGAGTTGTCTATAGTTTTGACCGTATAGCTGCCCCTGTCTATGAAAATCTTCACTTTCTGTTTAAAGTTCATTATAAGAAATTTATAGGGCCTGGCAAGCAGTTCATTAAGGCTGAAAACCGGTTTAATGAATACGGGATGTTTTTCTATGTCAAGCGTTTGCGGCATCGAGTCCTCCAATTCGTTAATTTGTCATTTCTATGAGTTGTATAATCTTCCCCGATCCGGCCAGGGGTATGCTGTTATAAATGGTTTTTGACTGTGATGTCTGATCTCTTTCGGAGTTATAGGATTCTATTACGACATCCCAGTCGTATCTTAAGAACACATTTTCTCTCGCCTGGAACCTCATCCACTCGTAATATTCTTTGTCTTTATCCTTCAGGCTCAACAGCTGGTCGAGTTTCTCGGCCCACGCTTCGGGGTTTTTGACGGGCAAAATAAAACCTGTCTTGCCGTTAATAATTATATCCCATTGTCCGCCGCTGTCCGAGACAATAGCAGGGGCGCCGCAGGCCTGGGCCTCCAGGACAGAGATACCGAATGTGTCTGATGAGCCGGGGGAGATAAAAACGTCGGCATGGGTGTAGAATACCGGCAGTTCCTTTCTGTCGACCGCTCCGATGAACCGTAGTCCCTTGGTTTGATCGTGCTTCTTTTTAAGCGAATTTAGATAGGGCCCATTGCCTACGATAAGGCAGGCGGTGTCTTCTCTTTTTGCGGAGAGAATTTTAAAGGCCTGGATAGCAAAATCAATGTTTTTTTCTTTTGTTATCCTTCCGGCGAGCAATATGGTGTGTTTAGACTGGACGCCGTACTTGTCTTTCAGGATCGAATCGTGAGGCACGGGTTTGAACAAGGCAGTATCGATGCCCTGTCTGAATATCCTCATTTTTGAGTCGTCAAAACCTCTTTTTGAGAGAAGCTCCTTATATCTCATCGTTGGAACGTGGATTTCGTCCATCATAGAATAGAACCATTTCGTATAGAGATCAAGCATGTTGGCGCTTGTGTCGTCTTCGGCTGTTTTTTGTGTGTTTACGAAAAAATCGGCGTGGTAAATACCGGTACATCTTGTGTTGAAAAGCTTTGCGAACAGCAGTCCAGCAAGACCGACCGGACCTTGTGTGGAAATATAAATCTCATCCGGGTCGGTGTTATAAAGTATTTTGAGAGCCTTCAGCAATGAAGGGACTTTCAGGGTATAATTCCCATATCGAGGCAATTTAAAAGCGTAAGAGAACGGCAGTCTTATGACATTCGGCGGAATTTCCGAGCCGGTGTGTTTTGCTTCCAGACAGGCTACGATGCTGAGGTTTTTTCTTCGATTATGGAAAGCCCATCCGGCTTCCTGTACTGTTGATGAAACGCCGTTGAGGTCGCAGAGAGAGTCCGTGAACCAGAGGATCTTGTGTTCTTTTTTCTGGCTGCTGCTGTATTTTACCGATAACTGGTCCGCCACTGCCCTGTCATGGTAAAGGTGTTTGAATGTGCTGAAAAAAGGGATTGACATGAAAATGCCGCTCACCGAAGAAGAAAGAGTCGTGATTATCCCCGGCACATCACCCTTTGCGAGGTCGTGCTCCAGGGAACCGCAGACGGACTTTACAAACTCATCGAAGATCGAAGATATTTTGTCGTAGACTATGCCAAGCTTTTCTTCGGTATTCAGCTTGCTCTGTTTTCTCAACGTGTCTATCAGTTCCAGCAGGAGTCTTGTGATATTGTCTTTTTTATTGTACGACAGCTTGATGTTTCCGATGTTTATTTTGTCGTTAAGTTTCAACGGTTTCTTTTCGAAAACGAGCCGGTTTAATTTATCGAGAAACGCGCTGGAGAACGGCGTGCTTTTTGCCTTTGAAAAATCATAAGCTATCTTATAGATGGTGAACGCGAGGGACTGAAAATCGTTGTGCCTACCCTCGGGGGTTGTGGCTTTAAACTTTAATTTTTCAAGGAATTCAGCCGGTGTTGACGCCTGTGATATCGTATAGGTTCTTCCGGCGAAAATACCGGCATGATCATCAGATCCTGCGGTTATCCCTTTTAACCATGGTAGCTGGCTGAAGGGCTCGATCCCGTATTTTTTCCGCAGGGATTCTATTATGGAGGGATTGAGATTTTTGAGGGTTTTCATCCATATGCTGTTGTTATGCTGGTTCCTGCCTCCATTAATGCCCTCAAAAACGTCGAATAAAAGCATTAGTTTTTCAATGATTTCAAGAGAGAGACGATCGTTAACCGGATATGTTGCATGTGCTACGGAGTACGCAAGATTTTGTTCCCTTATATATTCTCTCAGGTCATAGATGTCAGTCCTTATCTTCTGAATCTCATCGTATTGTCTTGTGTTCAACCCATAGATCAAGATATGCATCTTGCATCCATTTTCCGGAAAATAGGTGGTAGTCTCGATGCCGGTAAATGTGTCGGATGGATGTTTTTCGTTAAGCAGTAAAGAGCCTTCCAGGTGGTTGTGGTCTGTGATGGTTACAAAATCCATACCATTTTCTTTTGCACAGCGGTATATCGATTCGGGCTCGGTATAAGATTCGCTGGCGCCTATTCTCTGCAGAAACCACTCGGAAGGATGTTCCGAGTATTTTGAATGAATGTGAAGGTCCGCTTTAGCCATTTCATGCCTCTTAAGGTTTAATGGTTAAAGTATATGAAAATGCTATTAAGACAGGATAAAACGATAATTAACTTTATGTTAAGCTGTGCGGTGAGCTAAGCAGGGAGCGTTATGGTAAAGGAGGAGCCCTGGCCAACAACGCTTGAAACGGATATAGTGCCGTTGTGAAGAAGTATGATGTGCTTGACAATTGAAAGACCAAGGCCCGTGCCGCCCAGTTTTTTTGAGCGGGACGTGTCTACTACAAAAAAACGGTCAAATATACGTTCCAGGTAGTCATTGGGAATACCAGGGCCTGAATCCTTTAGAACGATCGTTACTATGTCATTTTCCTTGAGGCAAGATATTGCAATGGAGCCTTTCTCTGTGTATTTTACCGCGTTGTCTATGAGATTCGTAAACACCTGTTCCAGCCGGAACGGATCAGCTTTTATGATGATCTCGCGCGGGAGTTCGATCGTAAGAGTCAGTTTTTTCTCTTTAATCTGCTTTTCAAAAAGTTTTGTGGAATCAGTAATAAGTTCTTTCATATTCACTTTTTCGAGGTTAAGAGCAAATCCCTTGTCCTCAAGCGCCGAGAGAGTGAGCAGGTCGTTGACTATATTTATCAGGCGGTTCGCATTTTTTCTTATGATCTCCACGTAATGCTTTTCTTCACTTTCTCCGAGTCCGGCTTCGACCGTTTCTGCAAAACCCTTGATAGAGGTAAGAGGTGTCCTGAGTTCATGAGAGACGTTCGCGATAAGATTTTTTTTCAGTGTTTCGAGATTTTTTATGCTTGATATGTCGTGCAGCACGCATATTATCTCGTCGTTCGATCCCATATAGGTGAGGCTTAACAGGCAGGTCTTGCCGTTTATCTCGATCTCAGACGAAAGGTTGGTTCTATCCTTTTTCGTTTTTTCTATAAGACTGTTGAGTTCTGCGTTCCTGAAAACCTCCCAGAAGAACCGTCCTTTCTCAAGCGGCAGGCCGGAGATAGTTTCAAACGCTCTGTTCAAAAAAACGATCCTGTCAAAGGAGTCAATGACTATCAGTCCTTCCTGCACTGATGAAACGACTGTGTTTAGCTCCTCTTTTTGCTTTGAGATCTCTTTAAAAAGCTCGTTCACTTTGCCCGTCATGTGGTTAAAACTCTCCGCGACCACAGAAAATTCCACGATGTCGTCCATGTAAACTTTAGCCGAAAAATCACCGGAGGCGACTTTTGCTGTAGCGTCCCTGAGCGATTTAGCGTGTTTATGTATGTTTCTCGCGAAAAGCCCGGCCAGGATAAGAGCCACCGCTATCACTACGGCCGTCACTTTTAGAATACTGGTCTGAAGGTTTGAAACCAGAGTATCTATGTCTTTTACAAAAAGACTGAGCCTTAGCACGCCAAGAAAATTGCCGTTCGATTCCACCGGTAGCGCGACATAGAGCATTTTTTCTTTCACGGTCATGCTGTATCTTACGGAAAAGCCTGTCACCAGCTTAAAAGCCTGTGCCACTTCAGGCCTGTTTTTGTGGTTTTCCATCGTTGAGGCGTCTTTCTCGGAGTCGGCCAATACCAAGCCGTTCGGATTTATGAAAGTTATTCTCGCGTGTATTTTTGGATCAAGTTCCCTGATGGTACTCTCCAGCTGCCCGACAGCCCCGCTCTCAACGAGAGGGGTTATGGTTAGCTTCATTGTGAAGGCAAGATTTTTCAGGTCGTTTTCAAGGAGGTTGTAATAGGAGTCGTGTATTTCCGAAAATATCAGGAAGAGCATCGAGCCCGAAAGCAGGACGACCAGCAGGAGGAACCCCGAAAAGATGTTAAAGAAAAGTGATTTATTACGCATCGAGCTTATAACCTATTCCTCTTATATTTTTTATGAACCTGCCCGCCTTGCCAAGCTTTTCTCTCAGGTTCTTGACATGGACGTCTACTGTCCTGTCAAGGACGATTTTGTCCTCGCCCCAGAGGTTGTCGAGTATGCTGTCTCTTGTGAAAACACAGCCCGGTTTTGAGATCAAGAGCTCCAGTATTTTGAACTCTGTAGTGGTGAGCTCCACCTTCCGGTTTTCTACGGTCACCTCGAATTTTTCGAGGTCTATCGTGAGAATGTCTCCGATGACGGTTCTTTTGTCTCCCGTTCTCGTTTCGTTCCTTCTTAACACTACTTTGACCCTGGCGGTGAGTTCTTTAGGTGAAAAGGGTTTGGTGACATAGTCGTCGGCGCCAAGCTCGAGGCCCAGCACCTTATCGAACTCGTCTTTTTTTGCGGTGAGCATTATCACGGGTATAGAGGCGAACCTGGGATCTTTCTTCAGTTCGCGGCAGATGTCCAGCCCGTTCATGTCCGGCAGCATCAGGTCAAGTATCACCAGGTCCGGCTGCTGTTTTTTTATCCAGCTGAAAAAAGACTTGCCTTCCTCGAATTCCTTTGTCCTGAAACCTTCCTTCTTCAGATTCACCGAGACAAGCTCGGCTATGTCCTCTTCGTCGTCGACAATGGCAACCAGTTTGTTCATTCTATCCTCTTAAATG
>CAZSIW010000018.1:0-14797 GCA_964606755.1 uncultured Elusimicrobiales bacterium
TGATTCCCCTGAGGGCGATTGCCCTGACGATTGTCCTGCTGGCCATTGCCCTGAGAACGGTGTTTTGTACGGAACCCTCAGTATTTCTTTTCCCTGCCCTTCAGCGGGCTCTGAGAAAGACACGACGCACCTATACTTGTTCAGGCTCTGCCAGTCCCACTCGCCTATAGTTTTTACCGGTTTGTACGACTCGATCTTTTTCATGTTCTCTTCGAACGTGAACCAGCCGTTCCAGTCAAAGCCGTTGGCTATCTCGCTCTCGTGATAGCCCATTTTTACCAGCTCCTGGCCGGCCCGCCATTTTGCCCCGCTCCAGCTCAAGTAGTCGGCCGTACCGGCTATCGAATAAACGGCAAAAAGCATACACAGAGCGATAGAAGTAAGTTTATACTTTGAGAACAGGTGTTTCTCGTCCATCCCGCTGTAAAACTCAAGGCAGAGGATTATCGCCAGAGGCGCCAAAAGAAGGGTGTACCTGTCAAAAAATTTGTAACGTGATGCCGCGGCGGCGAACTGCAGGCCAAAAACAAGGATGAACAGGCCGGTCCTTCTGAAAAAATCTCTGTTTAGCACCATGCGCTCAACGAAAACGTATATGAAGTAAGCCGCCGAAAACCCCGCAGCGAGCGTGACGGATTTCCAGAAAACCGGGTTCTCAAGAACACCTCTTGATTTCGCGACCGCCTGCGGCAGTGTTATCGTGCCAAGTCCGAAGACGTTGATAACGTTCTCAAAGAACGGGAACTGTCCCTTTGCCGAAACGTACAGGAACATCGCGAAACCCGCCAGCACGCCCGCGAGGGCCGCCGGAAAATGTCTTTTTATTTTCATATCCCGTCTTTTGAGATAGATCGACGCGGTCAGCGGCAGAGTAAAAAGCCCAACATAAAAAAGCGATCCCAGGAGCCTCGGGAAAAACTCGCCGAGGTCGATCTTCATGTCCTCGCCCCTGATATAGGCCCAGGTGTACCCGTGTATGTATTTGAGCCAGTACCTGTGCGCCAGAGCTGCAATGACGACCGCCGCGCAGACCATTATTATCTTTCTTAAAGTAAGTTTTTTAAACAGATACAGGTACAGAATGACGGAGAATGGTATCACGACCCCCAGCTGTCTCATGAGATAAGCTATGGCGGCAAAAAGCGAACCGGCAAGAAGAAAGCTCTCTTTTTCCTGTTTTATGCCCGTGTAGTAAAGATAGGTGCTCATAACGCAGACGGACAGATACGTAACGTCCGTCATGAACGTGTACGAGAGCACAAACCAGAACGGGTTGAAGAACAAAATTATGTTTCCCAGGAACGAGGACTCTCTGGAGTATTCGCATTTTATCAACAGGAAGTAAAAAGCGAGCGTCCCCGCGATGCTCAGGAACAGGGTTGAAAGCCTTAAGACAGTAAAGCTGAAAAATCCGAAGGCCTTGCACCACAGCCAGCCCCACAAAACGTGGGACACTATGCTCGGCGCGACCCATTCGGAGAGCCTGAAATGGCCGGTATCGAACAGATGTTTTACCGAATAGGCGTACACCCAGTCGTCGTTGAGCGGAAAATTGCCTCTCGGCGAGACGCAAAAAACAGCCCCGGCGGCGGCCGCGATGATCAGCAGGATGTATATGTTCTCTTTAACAAACTTCATGGTTTATTTTTTTCAAGATATGTCTGCAGTATCAGGTAAGCCGCTATCTTGTCTTTTACTTCTTTTCTTTTTTCCCTGGACATGTTGGCCTTATGTATCAAAAAACCTTCCGCCTCGTGGGACGTAAGCCTCTCGTCGCAGTAATCTATTTCCACGCCCGTCGCAACCTTGAGCTTGGCCGCGAAGGCCTCGATCTCGCCCGTAAGAATGCCGGGGGTGCCGTTCATGTTCAGCGGAAGCCCGATAACGATCCTTTCGGCTTCTTTCTCCAAGACGATCTTCCTTATCTCTTCAATGTCCTGAGCCTCGGTCTTTCTCTTGATGACCGTAAGCGGTGTAACGGTTATCCCGAGCGCGTCGGACACCGCTATACCTATTCTCTTTGTGCCGTAATCGATTCCTATTAAACGCATAATATTTTATAAAAATTGCAGGCTGTCAATTTCGTGAGCGGAGCGAGTAAATTTCATGGTTTCTATCTCAACCACACAAGCTGCATCGGAGACCGCTGTTTCTTCAGCTCCGATATAGTCAGAAACCTGTAACCCTTTTTTCTCAGCTCATCTATGATCACCGGCAGAGCCTCTAAAGTCTGATCAACCCCCGAGTGAAGCAGCACCACACCGCCGTCGCTTGCCTCGGCGAACACTGTCTTTTCTATCGCCTCGGGCGGCGGCCTCATGTGATCCTTTGGAAAAACCGTCCACAGCACCATCTCAAGCCCTAGCTCGCGCGCGATATCGTTTACCTTGTTGTCGTACTGCCCGCCGGGCGGTCGGAAAAACAAACTGTCGCGGCCCGTCACGCTTTTTATGAGGTTCTGCGCGCCGTTAAGCTCTTTTCTAATATCATCGGGTTTGAGTTTTTTCAGGTTAGCATGGGTCATCGTGTGGCTTTCGACTTCCTGACCGTCATCGGACAGCTCCTTTAAGAGCCCCGGGAATTTCAGGCCCTGCGAGCCCACGATAAAGAAAGTCGCCTTGACACCTTTCTCATCCAGTATTTTCATCAACCGCTCGGTATAGACTTTGTGAGGCCCGTCGTCAAAGGTCAGGGCTATCGAATACGGATAGCGTTCCAAGGGAGGAAAGGCGGCGCCCGTGTCTTTTGAGGACACGGCTATACTGCCTGTCAAAAGAAGTATCACCAGCGCGAGTATAGCTTCGTAGCGGTAAACTACGAAACGGTAACTGATCTTAAACATTTATATTCCGGCCCCTGAGGGTGAAGTATGCTCTGCATCAGACATATTTTATCTACAACGAACGAGCCGAAGCCTGATGGTCCGGCTTTCTCAAATTCTATCAGTTTTTTTACAAGAGCGATAGTGTTTCTTGAAGATCTCACCCTGCCGACCGTTGCGTGAGCGGAAAATTCGCGCTCTTCTTTCTTTATACCAACGGCCTCCAGCAATGTCTCAAGCTTCGAGGCTATGCCTTTTAAGGAATCCGCGCCTTCTGTTATGCCAACCCATACCACCCGCGGCCTGTGAATGTCCGGGAACACGCCAGCGCCATAAAAATCCACCCTGAAAGGTTTTAGGTCCGACACACTTTCCTTCATGGACGATTCGATGTCGTCAACTTTTTCGGGCGAGGCCTCGCCGATGAATTTCAGCGTCAGGTGCAGGTTTTCAACGTTTACCCATTTTATATCGCAATCGAGTTTCCTGAGCTCCTGTTGAAAGGCGCTTATCTTTTCCTTTATCTCGTCTGGTATATTTACCGCTATAAATAGTCTCATAACCTGCAACCGCCCACAAGATCAGGGAAGTATTTTCTCGTACGCGGGGTTCCCGGTCGCGCGGTCCAGGCCGTGAAGCTCCACGTATTTCACCTTCGTGAACAGGCCCGCTCCGGATGACTTAACGAACACTTTATTTAATACCGCCGTGGTTTTATTAATTTCCAGGACCGCCTCGTAATCGGAGCCTTTTTGTTCAATGGTGATAGGCTTGTTTTTCAGTGGCTTTATGCGCATGGTATAAACAGACGTCGTTGTATCCCGCACGACCGTAAAGCCATAAGCTTTTTTGTCCAGCCCGGTAAGCTCCTGCTTTCTTCCATCAGAGGCTTTGAGCAGCCAGTAAGCTATCACAGGCTTTTTGGCGTCAAGCCCGCCGCTTTTGTCCGGGTTAGCATCGTAGCAGACAATGTTCGCGTTCTTGCTCCGCTCGATGACAAACAAATGCCGCGCCTCCGCTGCCCCGCATAATTGAATTGCCGTGAAAAGAACGAGTAATGTAAGTTTAATATTCATATATCCCCCCGAAAAATCGTATAGCGTATTTCGCATGTCGTATATCGTAACAACCAAGGGCCTTTCACGACATACGACATACGATATACTATATACGAGTTTTATGGTCTTCGATTATTTGTCTTCTTAACAGATCCAGGGCCTTGTTGGCGGCGGCCTGGCGGACATCCGACCTCGAACCCCTGAAATGGCACTCGAACGCGCTGTGTATCTTCGGCCCGCAGATTCCCACATAGACAAGCCCCACCGGCTTTTCTTTTGTCCCGCCCGAAGGGCCGGCTATACCAGTGACGGAGACCGCGTAATCCGTCCCTGAAATATTTTTTATGCCCTGCGCCATCTCCACGGCCGTCTGAGCCGAGACCGCGCCATATAGTTTTAATGTCTCCTCGTTTACGCCGAGAAGTTTATGTTTTGTTTCGTTGGAATAGACCACCGCGGCTTCCCGGAAATACATCGAGCTTCCGGGAACGCTTGTTATCCTCTCCGATATAAGCCCGCCTGTGCAGGACTCGGCCATGGAGAGGGTCTTCCTGTTCTTCGCCAGCAGCTCGCCAACGACACTTTCGAGGGTCTGCCTGTCACTGCCGTAAATATCGTCGCCGAGCGCGTCGCTGAACTCTTTTTTGAGCGTAGTTATGGTCTCATCCACCAGCATCTCATCGGTGCCCCTTACGCTCGCGTGGATGTCTACTATCGACTGGTGAGCCAGTATCGTAAAGAACACGCTTTCCTTTTCGATCTTTCGCTCAGCATCTATTATGGGTCTTATTCTTTCGTCCGCCGCGGACTCGCCCAACCCGTAGACGTGGAGCACGAACTTTTTTCGAAAACCCCTCGAGTGTTTCTTAAGTTCAGGGAAAACGCTCGCCTCGAACAACGGCTGCATCTCTTTCGGCGGGCCCGGCAGGAGAAAGACTATCGCCTTCCTCTTTTTCTTTTCAACCTCTACCATCTGCCCGGGAGCGGTGCCGAGAGCGTTCCTGAGGAGCTTTGCGCCCTCGATAATGAACGCCTGCCTCTCGTTGTTCTTGGGCATATCGATGTTTCGTTTCACGAACATGGCGGCGATCTCCGAAAGCGCTTCGCGATCGAGCCTGAGAGGCCTGTCCAGGGTTTCGGCAAGCGCCTCGCGGGTGAGGTCGTCGAAAGTCGGCCCCAGACCACCTGTCACTATTATAATATTGCTGCGCTCCAGCGCCGCCTCAAAAGTTCGTTTCAACTCGGCAAGATTGTCGCCGACCGTGGTTTCAAAAGCAAGGTTAAGGCCTATCGAGGCGAGCCTGTCGCCTATATAAGAAGAGTTCGTGTTAAGCTTTCCTTCGAGGAGTTCGGTTCCGACGCAGATAAGTTCTGTTTTTAGGTTCATTATAGTCGTAAGTCATAAGTGGTAAGTCATAAGTTAAAGTCAAACCATTAAAAGTCGTTTACTTACCGCTTACGACTTATAACTTACTGCCGGGTCAATGGAAATATCCTGGTTTTTCAGCGAGGTCCGGCTGGGGCGTGGCGACTTTTATTTCACCAAAATGCGCCTCGTATTTAGTGATGTTGTCTTTGAGCGCAGCGAGCAGCCTCTTTGCATGGCCGGGCGACGTGATTATCCTCGAACGCACCTTTGCCTTCTGTGTCTGCGGCTGGAGAAAAATAAAATCAAACACAAACTCGTCCTCGGAGTGGCCGATCATGGCGAGGTTACAATATACCCCCTGGGCGGTTAGGTCGTCTACTTCGATCTTTACTTCCGGTTTTTTAATTTCTTCCATGGTAACTCCTTACTGTATAGCATTCAGCATTTAGCGTGGAGCGTATAGTAACGGCAAAAACAAATCCTTAAGTCTCGATTTTCTTTACGCTAAACGCTATGCGCTGTACACTGCCTTTTACATTCCTATCGCTTTAATAATCTCTTTCATCTCGGCTTTAACTTGTTTCGGTTTGGCGGAACAGGCTATCGCCCTGTCGGGGTCTTTCAGCCCGTGACCAGTAAGTATACATACCGCCTTCATGCCCTTCTTGCCGCTGAAATATCCCTTTTTAACATATTTGATCACGCCCGCCACGGAAGCCGCGGAAGCAGGTTCGCAGAAAACACCTTCGCTGGCCGCGAGCAGTTTGTAAGCTTCGACTATCTCATCGTCCGTGACCGTGTCTATCGCTCCGCCGGATTCGTCCCTTGCCTCCACAGCCGTCTTCCACGAAGCGGGATTTCCTATCTTTATCGCGGTCGCCAGGGTCTCTGGTTTTTCCACCGGGTGGCCCAGGACTATCGGCGCCGAACCGGCCGCCTGGAAACCCATCATTTTCGGGAGTTTATATTTCTTAGGAAATTCACCGTTGTATTGCTTATAACCTTTCCAGTACGCAGTGATGTTGCCTGCGTTTCCTACTGGCATGAACTGAAAATCCGGAGCGTCGCCGAGCGCTTCGCAGATCTCGAACGCGCCGGTCTTCTGGCCCTCTATGCGGTACGGGTTAACCGAATTGACAAGTGTCAACGGATAATTCTTGCTCAGCTCCAGCACCATCTTAAGAGCCACGTCAAAATTGCCATCAATGGACAGTACCTCCGCGCCGTGCATCAAAGCCTGCGAGAGCTTGCCGAGAGCTATGTTGCCGTGTGGGATGAGCACCACGCATTTGATCCCGGCGCGGCAGGCATAAGCCGCGGCGGAGGCCGATGTGTTTCCTGTTGAGGCGCAGATGACGGCTCTAGAACCCTCTTCGACAGCCTTGGAGACAGCCATAGTCATGCCGCGGTCCTTGAACGATCCGGTCGGGTTCAGGCCCTCAAACTTGAAATACAGCTCCCCGTCAAAACCGATCTTTTTGGCCAGGTTCTTTGCAGGGATAAGCGGTGTGTTGCCTTCAAAAAGCGTTATAACGGGCGTTTTTTCACTTACCGGAAGATACTGCCTGAACGTTTCGATCAAACCTTTGTATGCCATATTATTTTCCTTTAAAATGTCGTTGATTTCCAGAAGATTTTAGCTTATTTACCGGTGCAAGTCAAACTTTGTATTTTCATAAATATTGACAAAACCGTGCGTTTTAAATACAATAACTTCTCATCAAGCCAGTCCGTAACACTCAACGAACGCCGGGACCGCAGCAGATCAGATTTGCTCACCGACCATCGTAAACAACACGGGAACAGGCATTAACAAGGATAAACAAAATTGAAAAGATCGCTAAGTTTCGCGGCGTTGTTGTGATTAGGTTGTATCATAGCATCGGCACAACCTCCCCAGTCAGTTACAGGACTCTCCCCATCAGCTGAAGCACAGCTTCAGACCGCGATTTCGGACAAAACTACAGCCCAGATCAATTTTTCCAGAAAACCGCCCTTTGTCAGGGGCATACATCTGACGTCCTGGGTCGCAGGCTCTAAAAAGGCGCGCGTATATACCGACACTGTACTGAATGAGACTGAAGTAAACACGGTTGTCATCGACATGAAGGAGTACAGG
The DNA here is from genome assembly GCA_964606755.1 of uncultured Elusimicrobiales bacterium. Classification (GTDB taxonomy): domain Bacteria; phylum Elusimicrobiota; class Endomicrobiia; order Endomicrobiales; family CAZSIW01; genus CAZSIW01. The sequence goes on from CAZSIW010000018.1 coordinate 7,368, forward strand.
GGCGAGGTCTATGTTAAAGGCGTCAAGGAAGCAGATGAGATGAAAACGTATGTCTCAGCCGTGCCGGACTTAAAGGAATACCTGGCGTCGCTCAAGGCGCGCGGCATCTACACAGTAGCGAGAATAGTTTGTTTCAAAGACGACCTTATGGCCAGAAGAAGACCAGAATGGGCCGTGAAAAGCTCCTCCGGCGGCATCTGGCTTGACAGGTCCAAGAACGCCTGGCTTGATCCTTTCAACAAAAACAACTGGCACTATCTGATATCTATAGCAAAAGAGTGCGCTGCAGCCGGTTTTGAAGAGATACAGTTCGACTACATCCGCTTTCCTTCCGACGGCAACATAAAACTGTGCAGGTACAGCAAACCCCATACACCCGAATCAGCGGGGCAGGCGCTGCACGGCTTCCTTACGGAAGCCTACAGCCAGCTAAAGCCTCTCAACGTGGACGTTTCGATCGACATCTTCGGGCTCGTTACCACCGACACCCACGATATGGGCATTGGACAGAAATTGTTGAACCTGACCGAGTCCGTTGACTACGTATGCCCTATGGTGTACCCTTCACACTACAACCCCGGTGAATACAACCTTGCCGACCCCGACCTCTCGCCTTACGAGACTGTTTATTACAGTTTGAACGGTGCGAAGAAAAGACTGGGAGAATCGTTTAAAAAGTTAAGGCCGTACCTGCAGGACTTCTCGCTTAAACACCACTACGGGGCAAAACAGGTGAGAGACCAGATACAGGCGGCTTACGACAACGATATCGGAGACTGGATACTTTGGAACCCGAGGTGCAAATATACGATGGCGGCGTTAAAACCTAAACAGTTTTCAACCGTTATAGAAAAATCGAACAGGCCCGCCCCGAAAGCCAGGTCTGTCTCCGGACAACCCCAGGTTTCTTCATCCACACTGAAGGCCGCTGACCTGAACGTCGAAAAATCTTCCGGCACAGAAAACACCAATGTCCAGCCGCTCCAAAACCCGGCCACATCTTATCTTTCTCCGGAGACAACACCGCAGATCAAGCAGTAGCGTCAAAAATCTTAGATGCCTGAGAGACGTACGCCCTGAGATCACTCTCAGAAAAAAGCACGAAACTTATTTCGTCCATGCCGTCTCTTTTTTCGCTGAAACAGCGATCATTGCCGCCAGTTCTACAGGGAAACGGTAGGCGCCGGTGCTTATCGAAGGGAAAGAAATAGATTTTATGTTGTTTTCTACCGCGGTCTTCAGACTGTTAAGGTATGCGTTTTTCAAAACTTCTTTCTCACCGTTATTGCCGTCACGCCAGATGGGGCCCACCGTGTGGATCACATATTTTGCGGCCAGGTTACCGCCCGTTGTTATTACGGCCTCGCCGGCCGGAAGCGACCCGATCCCGGCGATTATCTTCCTGCATTCTGCCAGTATTTTCGGTCCGCCGGCTCTATGAATAGCGCCGTCCACACCCCCGCCGCCTAAAAGAGAAGTGTTTGCGGCGTTGACTATGGCATCAGTGTCCTGCCGTGTTATGTCTCCGAGCAAAAAAACCAATCTCGTTTTTCCGATCAGAAATTCTTTCATCTAACACCTGCATCACCTGAACGTGTAAAGTTTCTTCAGCTTTTCCTTTACGTCCCACTCGCACTTCAAGCCTTTCGGGAACGTAACGAAATCTCCGGCGCTAATCTTGTACTTATCGTCGCCGGCGGTCACGATCACCGTTCCCTCGAGTATATAGGAAAGCTCATCGCTCGTGTATTCCCACTGGAACACCGAGGGGTCGCATTCCCAATTGCTCCAGGATTCAACGTCCAGCACCCTCAGTTTATCTTTGCTCGGCTTCTCCACCGTGATCTTGAGCATTGTGCTAGCTCCTGCTCTGCAGAAGTGCGACGACCGCCGCGTAGTATATATCCTCTATCTTGCACCCTCTTGAGAGGTCGTTGAAAGGTTTCGCTACGCCCTGAATAAGAGGCCCTATCGCCATGAACTGCCCGAGCCTCTCGGTCACTTTATAACAAATGTTGCCGGCGTTGAGATCCGGAAAAATAAAAACGTTCGCGTGCCCCGCAACAGGCGAACCCGGCGCTTTTCTCTCGCCTACGGCGGGTATTACAGCGGCATCGAACTGCAGCTCTCCATCGATCCTGACCGATGGGTCTGAGGCAAAGAATTCCTTTGTAAGTTTTACCGCTTCTATGATCTTTTCCAGCGTTTTGTGCTCCGCGCTGCCCTTTGTTGAAAATGAAAGGAACGCCACCCTGGGCTCTTCCTGGGGGAAAAGGCTTTTAAAACTTCTTACGCTGGCCACTGCGATATCCCTCATGCTCAAAGCGTTCGGGTCAGGGTTCACGCCGCAGTCGGCATAGATGATGGGTTTTTTTATCACCGGATGATTCTCCGGAGGCGCCATCAGAAAAAATGACGAAATTATTTTTGTCCCCTTTATCGCGCCCAGGCCGTAGATCGCGGCCCTTATCACGTCGCTCGTGGCCGATCTGGCGCCGTTGACGCCGCCGGTAGCTTCTCCTGACTTGATGTACAACGCAGAAAAAAACAACGGGTTGAGTGCAAGTTTTTTTGCCTCTTCTTCCGGCATTCCCTTATTGACCCTTCCCTGCACGAACGCGTCAACCGCGGTTTTTTCAAGCAGGTCAAAAGACGGTTCAAGCACCGTGAGACCCGAAATATCGAGGCCCTTTTTCTTCGCCGTCTCCAGGACAAGTTCCTTTTTTTCCGCAACCACAACGCACTTGCAGATCCCTTCTTTAGTAAGTTTTACCGCCGCCGCCAGAGTTCTCTCTTCATCGCCTTCGCCAAAGACGATCGTGCCTTTCAGTTGTTTTGCCTCTTGAGCGAATTTTTCTAATATCATGATGTGCTCCCCTTATAATAATTTTCATTTATTGTATCACAACTCCATATTTTTATCAAATTTGCGGATTTACGTCCATGGTGATCGACTTAGGTGAACATATATATCACTTTGGTGATCGTGGATTGGGTGTTCTGCTTTGATTCCTTCTCATGCGTCCGAATGCGGATCAAACCTCTTTCAATCACAAATTGCCGATATGGGAATTTAACTTATTCCATTACTTAAAACCAATTTTAGCGCGCCAACCATTTTAATTATCTCCTGGTTCTTTATGGTCAATGGCGGCATAAGGACAACTGTGTTGCCCAGCGGCCTTACGATAAGGCCTTGTTCGCGGCACTTGGCGCAGACCTTCTGGCCGATCTTCAGTTTCGGTTCGAAATCTTTAATCGGGTTTTTTTGCTTCACGATCTCTATTCCCGCCATCAGCCCTATCTGGCGTATGTCGCCGACGTTTTTGAGCGACGACAGCTTTGACAGTTCATTCCTCAAAAGAGCGATCTTCGGCTGGATCTTCACGACAACATTTTCCAGAACCAATATTTTTAGCACCTCAAGCGACAAGGCGCAGGCCAGGGGGTTGGCTGTATACGTGTGTCCGTGAAAAAACGTTTTGAAATCCTCATATTTACCCAGGAAAGCTTTATAGATCTTATCAGTCGTAACGGTCACCGCCAAAGGCAGGTAGCCGCCCGTGATCCCTTTTGAAAGGCAAATGAAATCCGGGTTTATTTTCTCATGTTCACAGGCGAACATTCTGCCCGTCCTGCCGAATCCAGTAGCCACCTCATCACAGATCAGCAGCAGCCTGTATCTTTTTCTTATACGGTCAAGCTCGCGCAGATAACCCGGCGGCATGGTGATCATCCCCCCCGCCGCCTGGATCATAGGCTCGACAATACAAGCCGCAACATTTTTGTGGTGTTTCTTGACCAGCCCTTCAAAGTGTTTTACGCACTCTCCTTTGCACCCCGTTAAACCGCAGTAAATGGTGAACAGTACATTTCTGCCTACCGGAAGTGGAGCTGGCTTTCCCTTGCCCCTTACCCCTTGTCCCTTGTTGTATTCGCATCTGTAGCAATACGGCGACATCGCTTTTATGGTCTTAAAAAGGAGCGGCTTGTAAGCTTTATGGAAAAGGTCTACCCCGCCTACCGACACCGCGCCTAGCGTATCACCGTGGTAGGCGTTCTCAAGCGAGATAAAAATATTTCTTTCTTTGCCTTTATGCTGCCAGTACTGGAAAGCCATCTTGACAGCCACCTCAACAGCCGTGGAACCGTTATCAGAATAGAACACACGCTCGAGGCCTTCCGGCAAGATCAACGCGAGTTCTTTCGCGAGCTGGACAGCCGAAACGTGGGTAAGGCCGAGGAAAGTCGAGTGAGCGACTTTGGAGAGCTGTTTTTTGACCGCGTTGTTCAGCCGCTTATTGTTATGACCGAGCAGGTTAGCCCACATTGAAGAAACGCCATCGATATATTTCTTGCCCGATGTGTCATAGAGGCAGTTGCCACTTGCGCGTTCTATCGCGAGCACCGGTGACGGAACGCCGCTGGCCCAGTCCGCCATCTGGGTGAACGGATGCCATACATATTTCTTATCAAGCTCAATTATTCTTTTTGTGTTAACCATTGAAGATCTTCCATTTTAAATTTTTTGTCGCGCGACAGCTCAACAACCGGCAAGCCTGTAAGCTCTCTGATCACTTCCGGGTTGGTTCTCTCGGCTAGCCCATTTTTACTGCGTCCGCTCAAAACTATCGCGAGCACTTTTATCTTTTCTTTTTTTAGTTTGTCCACGGTAAGGATCGTGTGATTGATCGTTCCAAGGCTCGGCCGCGCGACAACTACAACCGGAAGCCTGAACTCTTTTATCATTCCGAGCACCGAGTATTTATCGGCCGCGGGAACCATCAGCCCGCCTACCCCCTCTACTATCATGAACTTGTACTTTTCCCTCAGCTCGGTGTAGGCCATCCTCACAAGCTTTAGGTCTATTTTTATTTTTTCCACACGGGCGGACACCATGGGCGCGAGAGGGTGCTTTAAAAATATCGGGTTTATCTTGTCGAGGTCGTCTTTGACCCCGGCTGACTTAATAAGTTTAAGCGCATCTTTCCTATTACCCGTAGTAAACGGTTTGAAAACACCGACCCTGACACCGGATTTTTTCAGGGCCTCCGCAAGCCTTGAGGCAACGTACGTTTTCCCTACGCCTGTATCGGTCGCAGTAATAAATACACCCCTGATCATTGTATAGCCTCCAGTAGTATCTTGATGTCGTCTATCGTGTGTTCACTTGTCAGAGAGAACCTGAGCCTGCATTTTCCCTCTTCAACAGTCGGCGGCCTTATGGCCGGAGCAAGTATACCGGCCTTATAAAGTTTAGCCGAAAGCTCCATCGCTTTTTTATTTGATCCTACAACGAGCGGTATTATCTGACTCTCGCATTTCAATGTATCATAACCAAGCGTCTTGATACCGTCCAAAAATAGACCGGAGTTCTTAAGCAGTGTTGACCTGCGCTGCGGCTCGTTCATTATCAGATCAATAGCTGCGATCGCCGCGCCGGCGCATGCGGGCGAAAGAGACGTGGTATAAATAAAAGATCTGCTTTTATTTATTAAGTATTCAACAAACGCGCCTGACGAGCAAACGAACCCGCCCTGTGACCCCAGCGCTTTAGAGAGCGTCCCCATTATAATATCTATCTTATCTGTCACATCAAAACTCTCCGCGAGACCGGAGCCGTTCTTGCCGAATACGCCTGTCGCGTGAGCCTCGTCTATCATGCTTATAGCGTCGTAACTTTTGCAAAGGTCTGCCAAATCATAGAGAGGAGCGATGTCGCCATCCATAGAGAACAGGCTGTCCGTGATTACAAGGCGTCTTTTGTAGCGCGCCGCGCGTTTCAACACTTTTTCAAGCGAACCCATATCGAGATGATCGTATACAAAGACACGCGCCTTGGACAGTTTTACGGCGTCCCACAATGACGCATGATTGAGCCTGTCCATTATGACACAGTCACCCGGGCCGGCAAGTACCGGAATTAAACCGATGTTCGCGGCGAACCCGCTCGGAAAAACCAGCGCTCTCTCCTTGCCCTTGAAAGCCGCTAATCTGGTTTCAAGCTCCGCGTGTATTTCAAAAGTTCCTGCTATCAGACGGGAAGACGTGCCGCCGCAGCCATATTTTTCAATGGCCTGAGCCGCGGCCTTCTTTAAGGCTGGATGGTTGGAGAGGCCGAGATAATTGTTGGATGAAAAATTGATGAAGGCCTTGCCTTCTACGAGAACTTCCCTGCTTGAAACGGGCGTAACGGCCCTGAGAGACCTGTAAAGACCGCTTTCTTTTATATCGTTGATGAGAGATTTCAGCTCGGTTTCCATATTAATCGCTATGCAGGGATGTATCTTCTAATGATCTCCATTATCGCCGGAACGGTGAACGGCTTTGTAATGTAGTCCGCAGCGCCGCATCCCTTTGCGTGGTCCTTGTCCCATTGTGAATCGTTTGCAGTGATGAAAATAACAGGTATAAGTTTGAATCTCAAATCGTTCTTAAGCGATCGCGTGAAAGCGTAGCCGTTAAGGCCAGGCATATTGATATCAACGAAGATCAGGCTCGGCAGCGCCTGGCCGTCTTTAAGGGCGAGCAATGCGACAGAAGCGTTGTCCATGGCCGTTATGTCAACCCCCAGCTTCTTCAGGCCGACCCTCACGTAGGCCCTGATGAGCTCGGAATCATCAATTACAAGAACCTTCTCCATACCTATTTCCCCACATTGATAGTCTTATAGGTAATATTCAAATTATTGCTCGCCTCGGCAAAATCGGGCTTGAGCTCCGTCGCCCGCTTGAAACAGTTATAGGCGTTGAGATAATCGCGTTTCTTGTAAAATATACTGCCCAGGTTGTTGAAAGCCTCGGCGGAATTCGGGACGATGCTTATTGTGCGCTTATAGAGTTCTTCAGCCTCATCGAGCCGGCCGCGGCTTTCATATATATTAGCGAGGTTTATCATCGGCGCGGACTGGGGCATTATCGCTATAGCATCCTTGTACGTTTCTATTGCCTTATCGGTCATGCCCTTATCCTCGTAGGTCACTCCCAGGCCGAAATAAGAGTTCGCCAGGTTCGCTGTTTTGTAACTCCTGAAACCAAAAACGTTAGCGTAGATATCATAGTTTGTCATCATGAACATAAATATAAGGATAACAGCCGCCGCGTACTTCTTCGATGCTTTTTGCCTGGCGAGTTCCAAAAACCTGACAGCGCCAGCGCCGGCGTAAATACACAGGACCGGCACGATCGGGAACCTGTACTCGCTGACAACGAAGAAAACGATATTCGCCGCAAAATAAACAAGCAGGTATCCGGATAAAAGAATGTTCAGCTCGGAAAACATAAGCCCCACTACCGCAAGCGGAAGCACCAAGCCGTAACCGAACATCGGCACGGAAAGTATCGAACTGTACTGGCTCTTAAAAAAGTAATAATCCAGGTTTATGGAGGGCTCGTAAGCGTTAAAAAATATCAAAACCTTCTTTGACATTA
>CAZSIW010000019.1:0-14404 GCA_964606755.1 uncultured Elusimicrobiales bacterium
AGGCTGGTGCCGCCCGGGGTTGTCAAATCCCATATCCTGTCGGGATAGTTGACGCCGCTGACAACGGCTCCGCGCTGTATATTGAACTGTGAGGGATTGACGCCGGTAACGCTCGAGGTTGTGTCAAGAATCCTCCAGCACAGAGAAAGTGTCGTAGAGGAAACCATCGGCTGGTTCAAAAGGTAACCCACCAGGCCCGCCGCGCTGGTCGTGCTTACACCGAGATACTTCGAGTTCAGGGATGCGATCTGGGGATAGTTACCCGTGGTATTGGTGTTGTCCGTATAGATCTGCATAGCGCCGATGGAAGAGGTGATCGTAGAAGTCAGCACTATGTATGCGTCAGCTCTTCTCCACGCTGTCTGGCCGAGATTCATCTGGGTGGTGTCCCACCATATCTGGGTAGTGGCGCTTCCATCAAGGATGTTACATATAGAAACACTTGCCTGCACCGAACCAGCTCCCGTAAAATTTACCGCGGCCGTTGAAACCGATATACCTTTTGATGTGAACGCATGCAAACTGCCTGTGACACATAGAAACAACACAAACATTACTAACATCGAGAAAAATCTTTTCATTGTGTTTTCTCCTCGCTAATTTGTCTGGCAAACACCGTTCCCGGATAATTGGACTCGACTTGCCGGGTCTTGATGGCCCTTACACGACAATAATTGAGACAACAACTACACCCCCCTTTTTAAAAATTTCTCAATAAATTATGTAGTGCCTTCAATTATTCCTTTTTCTACTAACCTGTTTCAACAACAAAACTGACTTTGTTCCGTAAATGAAAAAGCCCCCTTGATCAATTCATCGATCAAGGGGGCTCAATCTATTACCGGCTGTTCGTTACGTTACCAGGTTTCCCAGTGTATCTTCTCTTTCTTGAACTTGTCTTTGGGCTTATCGACACCCGTTGGGTGGCCTACGGGTATAACGTTGAGCGGTATCACATCCTCGGGAATGCCGAGCGCCTGGCGGACGGCCTTCATCCTGTCAGGGTCGGGATAAGCCGCGGTCCAGACACCGCCGAGGCCGAGGGCTTCTATCGCAAGCAGTATGTTCTCGCTCGCGCAGGAGGCGTCGATAACCGCAAAACTCTCGTTCCCGTTCACGGCCTTCTTGGGCTCAGTGCAAACGATTATGGCCGCACCCGCTTTGGAAAGCATCTGGGCGCGGGGAAGAGCCGCCGCGAGCTTATCCAGCCCGGCCCGGTCGGACACTATCACGAAGGACCACGGCTGCATGTTGACCGCGGTGGGCGCGGCCATGCCAGCCTTCACTATCGTTTCAAGAGCACTTTTGTCTACGCTGGCTCCGGTAAAATTCCTGACGCTCTTTCTTGACTGTATCACGGAAAGCGCGTCCTTGTCGCCTTCTTTAGCAAAAGCCGGCGCAAGCGCCTGCGTGAGGAACAAAACCGAGATCAAACACAAGACATAACTTTTCATACTACCTCCCTTGTTAAGACAATTCCTGAACTCTCATCTATTATACCAATATTTTATGCCGTGATGCCGAACTCTTTCTCAAGGTACGGCAGGTCGTTCAACACATAGGTTAAAACATATCCCCTCCATCTACCCCATAGCTTTTCGGCCGCGCGGTTGGTCTTTTCAATGGCAGATCGGGGATCCTTCGCGGGCGCGGCCCTGCCGAATATAAGCCTGTGGAATATCTTTACGCTCCACACGTCCAGGCTGAAGCTGGGATGAGGGGTAGCGAAACTAGCCGAGTATTCACCTATCCCATAAAGCTCAGTGAGCTTTTCTTCCGCCTGCTGAGGGCTCATGGCGGCAAGCTCCTCCATGGCAGGGAAGCCCTTGAGCAGCTGCCTGGCCAGCAGTATCAGGTGCCGGGCGCGGAAACCGAGTTTGCAGCCGGCCATGGAGCTTTTGCTCTGCCGCGCTATGACCTCTTCCCTCGGCCAGATCCGGACGGACACGTTCTCGAATTTAAAAATGTCCCCTAACTGGCTGATAAGGCATGCCCACATATCCTGCGAGCGTTTTATAGGCGCCATCTGCAGCAGCACCGCCAGCGTAAGCGACGGGAAGATGTCCCCTCCCCAGGCTTCGTGCATGCCGTAAAGCCGGCGCACAAGATGTTTCAGAACGGGATGTTTTCTCATAAGCCTGTACAGGGAAGATATGTCTTCCTCGGCTCCCATCGTTTTTATGATGTTGGCGCGCAGCTTTACGAAGATATCTTTGTCGAGGCTCCTGGAAGAATAAATGGAAACGCTAACCTCGTTCTTTACCGACCTGGCGCACAGGCCTATCGGGAACTTCAGCCCTCCGGCAGGCCGGTACCAGAACCCGGTAAAAACTTTCCCGCCCGTCCAGATCTCGTTAGGCGTGAACCATGACCAGCCGGCGGGTTTCCTCAGCGTCAGCTCAAAGCTGTAGGGCTGCCGCGGCCTCACCTTAAAGCCGGCTACGCGCCTCAAATTATAAACCGAACCTTTTATCATACACACTTATACAATTTTGAGGAACCGTTTTCCAGTGCATGGACTGTCTTGACACAACCGCTTTTGTCTGTTATGATTTATCTGTAACATGCTACTAAAGAAATCGCCGGGAACCATCGAAAAGCTGCGGATCCTCTCCCAAGACTCCCAATATGACCTCGCATGCGCCTGCGGCTCCAGCAAAGAAGATAAAAGAATCCGTTCGCAAGACGGCAAGTGGATATATCCCGTCGCTATGCAGGACGGCAGGTGGACGTTCCTTTTCAAAACACTTCTCTCCAACGTCTGCGTGAACGACTGCAAGTACTGCCCCCTGAGGGCCAACCGCGACCCGAGAAGGTGTTCGCTCGACCCCGAAGAAGCGGCCAGAACTTTTCTTGACCATTACAACGCGGGCAAAGTAACCGGGCTTTTTTTAAGCAGCGGGCTGACAGGGACCCCCGATAACACGATGGAACGGATAAACCGGACGGCGGCAATACTTAGAAGGAACGATTTCAGGGGTTATATCCATCTTAAGGTGATGCCGGGTTCTTCCAATGCCGCGATCGAACAGGCTCTCTCTCTTGCTAACGCCGTGTCATTGAACATAGAAACCGCGGGCGAACAGAATTTTAAAACGCTTAACACGAGCAAAGATTATTTGACAGACGTCATCGGCCCCATCAAGCTGATCAGCAAGCTCACGGAAAGAGGAGCACGCTACTCGAGGGTAAGCCACACGACGCAGTTCATTGTGGGCGCTTCCAACGAGACCGACAAAGATATTGTAAAGTATTCCTGGGGGCTGTACAAAAGGTTGAAGCTGGACAGGATATATTTCAGCGCCTACCAGCGCGGCGCGGGCGAGAAGGACCTGCCCGGAGAGAGCTCCGCTTGCAGCAACGAAGATATATTGATGCGGGAACACCGGCTCTATCAGTCGGACTGGCTGATGAGAAAATACAACTTTAAGGAAAACGAGATACCCTTTGACGAAAAAGGGAACCTCTATATCGACACGGACCCCAAAGAAGCCTGGGCTAAACTCCACCCGGAATTTTTCCCTGTGAACTTGAACAAAGCGTCCAGGGACGAGCTTTTGAGGGTGCCCGGGTTCGGCTACATAACGGTGGACCAGATAATCGAGGGCCGCGGGAACGGCGGTTCCATAAACTCGACCCTTCGGCTGGGCAAGCCGGGCAAAAGGCTGAACAAAGCGTCGAAGTATATAACCTTCTAGCTGTCTACATCAGCTCTCCCTGGCCCGATCCTATAATATCGATTGTTAGCGGTTCAAAAACACATGCCTTCGCTAAACCATTTTTTCATCCTTTCTCCCAAACTTACGTGGTGTTCGGATTGTATCTGATCGTATTTATCGAGCTGTTCCGAGGTTAGCTGTTTTTTAATATCTCTGTCAGAATTGTTTTCAGTGTCTACTATCATATCTATCAGCTTGTCCCTTTCCGCCGCGATTTTATCTCTGCTATCGACTATTATTTTGGAAATACTTGCTTTCTGATCCGCTGTTAAGTTCAGGGCCTGAGTCAACGCGTCCATCCTTTTCTGGTGGTTATCGTTCATGGTTTTTATCATCTGCTTTCTGTCCAGGGGGCATACCCACTCTTTTTCATCTGCGAACAAATATGCGCTCATCTGAAAAACAAACGCGAACAGGACTGACATACTGAGAATTCTTTTCATCGTTTCTCTCCTCTGCTAGTGTTGTGCCTGCCATACGGCGGGCGCTTTGAACCGTTTACGCTGTCATATTTTCTCTTTACCTCCTTGATAGCAGATATGATAAACAAATCCGCAAGGCAGGCAAATAGGCTGGTTCTTATGATAACTGTCTTTTTTCTTTAGGGATTTTGAGGCATTTTTGACTGGTATACGAGGGATGACGGACAAGCAGAGCTGCGGGGTTATTAATAATCAGGGTTTCACAGCCGTAAAAAATACCGCCTTCATACGTTGACAGAAACCGTTCTTGTTCTTAAGCGTCCTGAAATGCTCTAACGCGTCCGATTTGAACCGCGCCAGGCCTTCTGTTCCTGTTAATTTTTCCACGTTCTCAAGCGTCGCGCGTATGCCGTGAGAATACTGCGTCGCCCACCATTCTTCTTCGTTTTTATAATAAAATTCTTTCTTTTCGTAAACGACGCTCGTGTCACAAAAACCAGTCGCTCTCAAAACGCTTACAAGTTCCTGCGGATCTTCGAACCTTCTTTGCGCCAGTTGCGGCATCGGCCCGCACCCCGGGCGCGAACCCAGATGCTTTTTTGCGAGTTCTATGTGCCAGTCCCTGGTGCCGTATTTCCCCCAAGTGGAAAGCGCTATCCTGCCGTTTTGTTTCATTACGCGGAAAATCTCTTTTAAAGCGCGCTCGGGTTCCGGAAAGAAAAATACGCAGAAACCGCACAACACGCGGTCAAAATATTCGTCAGGGAAATCAAGATATTCGGCATCCATGCAAAGCGCTTTTGTGTTATTTAACGAACGCCGTGAGATCTCTTTCGAGGTTTCGTTTACCATCGATCCTGAGAGATCGATGCCTACAACTTCGCTGTCCCGGCCTGCGGCCTCTTTTGCAGCGAAAAGCGCGGCACCGCGGCCGCAGGCTACGTCCAGGACCTTTGAATTTTCCTCTATCCCGGAAAGTTCGACCAGTCGCCGACCGAAATATGAGAAAAACCCCGGCCCTACGCTGTCGTATGTAGACGAGGCCCGATCAAATATGCCCTTTATCGCTTCTTTTTTACCGTCGTCCTTTATATCCATGAACTCGACACTCATTTATATAACGATGCCGATCCGGCCGTTCAGCACGGTCAAATCGGCATCATATTTATTCAGATTACCAGTTTTTATCCAGCTCTGCCGAAAGCGGCTATCGACAATTCGTTCGTTACGGCCTTGTTGATCTTTTTGTTCACGACGGTCCGGTCGGTGAACTTATCGACAACCGTCTCAAACGACTTCGCTATGGTTCTGGGACTGTTCGTGGCGGCTATGGAATCGGCGGAGACACTTCTTATATACTTCTGTATTTCTTCGAGGTTCTCGTCCTGTTTTACCATGACATTTGACACATCCACCATCAGGACAGGGTCATTGGAATTGACCAGGGCGTTATAGATCTTGTCCATAAGGCTCCTTTTTATGTTGGGAGAATAGTCATAAGATATAAGGAGGATCAATTGCCTCAGATCGGTCGTGCGTTCCGCGGCCGCCTCAATAAATTCCTCTTTCATATATTTTCCTATCCTGTCGGCAACGTTCTTCATTGCCGTATCGAGTTCGCTTTTCTTGTCATAGTTCCTGACCCTTCTTTCGACCTCGGCCATCTTCTTGAGCGCGTTGTAATATGCTATCTGCGTATCGAAGTACCGGCCTGTCTCGTCATTTATCCGGCCGGACATCTCACTGTCCCGGGTAACGGCCAACAGGCTGTTCGTTACATCGAGCGCCTTTGACTCAATATCCGACCAGGCGACTGTTCCGGAATTTTCCGCCGTCAGGCTGTCATCGGCGAACGCATATGCAAACCCGATCACGTCTTTGGAGGATTCCGGCAATATTGCCTGCGCCAGTTCTTTTCTGATCTGCTCAGCCTTTCTGAACAGGATCATCGCGGGCAGAGCTTCTATACCTTCATCCAGGACGGAGTAGGCTGACGAGAGCATCGCCATGAACATCAGGAAATCTTTGGAGGACACGGGCAACGGATTCGCGACGTTCTGACTGGCTGCCACGAACTCATCTCTGGGTATCTGATCGACTATACCCGTGTACTTGCTCACGAACTGTTCATAAATCGAACCGGCGGTGACCTGCGGATCCATCGCAAGCCTTTCGAAACTATCGATCTCATCCCAGCCAATGCTCCAGTTCTGTTTCGTCATCAGGGGTATCGTGTTCAGCGTTTCGTACAACTGGCCGAACATCTTGTTCAGTTCCGACCTGTCCGTAGCAGCCGTTTTAACTTTCGCTTTGAAATCGCGGGCAAGGCTATAAAGCTTCTTCCAGTCCGCCTGGCTGATCTTCGGGACATTTGCGAAGTTAAGGCCATCCTGGTAAAGCTGAGCCGGCGTCTGGCGGCTGAGCGTCGCGGCACGGAACATATTGGATATTTCTTTCGCGGTCAGGGCGCCTATCTTATCGGACGCCAGCGGCATCCTCTGTTTTGGAGAACCTGTTATCTCTCCTACTGAAAGAAGCATGATCAGCGGCGCGCTGATCATGTCGGCGTTCTCACCGTTCTTGACAAGAGTCTCGATTATTAATTTAAGAGTATCTTCGTTTTGGTTCAATACGGCGTTTTCCGGGATGTAAGCTTCAAGACAAACCCCTTTTTCTGCTTTCATAGTCCTGGGTTTTGTTACGTCATATCTATCAACGAACATGAAACCTATTTTTTCGTCCGCGCACGCGTTCTTAACGGCATCTACAGCAAAATAACCGTCCGGAGCAGCTACGAGAACAGCAGCGTTTGGCCTTGTTTTGTTGATCGTGTTCCTGACTTCTACTAACCACTTAAATTCGCGCTCTCCGAAAGAAGCGAATGCCGGCAGTTTGAGCCTGATCCCGTCTACGGCAGGTTTATTAAGCGTCTCTTCAAGAAAATGCCTGACAGCTTTGTTAGCGGCTTCAAGGCCGTCTGCAGTGTCTTTAACTTCTATCTCTAGCGCGGGCCTCATGTTTTTCGAATTCAGCGCTTTCACTGAAGCCGCAAACTGTTCGTGTAAGACCTTTTGTGTGAAAACATATTTCCAGCCATCCGTTCTGTATTGCTTGTTAAAATCATCGAGAGACATGGCCTTTGCCTGTTCACTCTGGGCTGCCGAGAGCTTTATCTCCATACTCTCCAACGCCGTTTGTTTGCAGTAATTGTCGAGCCATTCGGCGTTGTTTTTGTAAAACTGCGCTAATTGTATTTTTAATTCGTTGTTGTTTTTCATTGAATCATAAACCCGGTCGACAAGTTCCGCTTTGCTCTTCAACACATCTTCATCTATATAGTTCCTGCCGTAATCCTTTTCAGTCGCCGAGAACTTTTCTATTTCAGCGCGCATTTTGGTGCCGACGCCTTTGATCTCGTTAAGGACAATGTTCTGAGGATTAAGCGCCAGGGGGTTACCGCGTGACAGCGCATCAGACCGGATTATTATCATCCCCAGGCTCCCGTTAAGCTCGTTTGCACAATTCGCAGCCTGTGTCCAACCACCTATACCCTCATCGAAGAGATACGGCACCTGCCTCACCTGCCCGAGGCTCACTGTAGTGGCGAACGGGCTGACGCGCAACGGCCTGCCGACCTTTCTCAACATGGTCGATTCATAGACGCGCAGGACGTTCTTCTGCTGGTCGGCCTCGCTCAACTGCACATCGTAGAGCCGTTTCACGGTCCTGTTCTGAACCCACGTCTTGTAAAATTTAAGGATGTCCTGAGCATCAGTATCGTTGTCCATGGTTATGCAATCGGCCATGACGACACCCTGTATGTTCGAGGGTGTATAGCCGCTGATATTTCCGAGATTGTAAATAACTCTGGTGTTTTCATAGACAAGGTTTTCTTCGCTCGTTTGCGGACCCATCGCTCTGTCGTCTATCATCAGCTTCGGCTGGGCAAACCGCGCATTGATGCCGTTGAGCACCATGAGATCGGGAGCGAACGTTTCCGAGAAATTAAGCCCGATAGCCCCACCTATCTCTTTCGTAAACTCCTGGTTACCATTCATGGTTTTTACCAGCGAGCGGATGGAGTCTTTTACCACCAACGCTTTTGCTTCATCTGAAAGTTCCTGGAAACCGGCGTAAGACAGCCTTACCACCTTAACAAATTTTCCGGGCAGCACCTCTTCTCTGTACGCATAAACTTTCACATCCTGCCCCTGCACGACAAGCGGGAAGAAGAAGTCGGAAATATTCTCACCCAATACTTCGCCGCTGAACTCGATCGCTAACTGATTGACATCCATTCCGTCAAACATCGCCAGCCGGCTTTTGTCCAGATCGTTCATCAGGCCGGGATAGATGTTCATTATGGTTTTGTTTTTGAGATCAGGCGCTTCTTTTCTGAGCAACTCCTGGGCATCGGACACTATAACGCCGGGAACCTTGTCCGCTATACCGAACGGGTTGGCCGGGTGCATATTGAACAACGGCCTGATGAACTCGTCAAAGAACTTCTGTTCTATGTCTTTCTTGTGCGCCGTGTTGCCGCTTTCGGCGCGCAGCAGGTCCCTGTTCTCGTGCCTTATGACCTCTACCAGCGCCTTAAAGTTATCTGTGGTTTCCACCTTATTAAAGTCTTTGACCTCAGCAAGCATGTTCAAATGAACGTATATACTATTGTTTTGCCCTCGGCCCAGCACCTGCCTGCGCGAGAAAACATCATCTTTTCCAAGCAGCACCCTGAGCTCCCGCGAAGCTATGGCGGCGTCTTCTGGCGCACCGGCGTTCCTGGCAGCTATTATGGCTTTAGCGAACCAGAATATTTTCGATTTCAGCGTTGCCAGTTCCTTGTCCGAAAGAGCAGCAATATCCTTGTTTGTAGTTCTGAGCTCATTTATCTCTTTGTCAATAGCATCTTTGAGCGCTTCATCACCCTTTCCTTTACCCTTGCCTTTGCCAGACCCCGTGCCGGGACCAGCCGGCGGAATGGGTATAAACGCACCCTTCCCAAGGCTGTCGTCTATGGCCGAATTAATTTCCTCTTCAGTGACATTACCGAGAGCAATGTTCCCGCCCTTGTCCTTGCCAGCGCCTGTGCCGGCCGGCGGAGGATTTTCTATCCTGGCTCTTGTATCGGGCTGAATGTTCTCTTCCTGGACGACGACACCTGAAAGAGGTTTGTTCTCTAAACCCTTTTTGTACCTTTCTACAATTGCAGCAAAGATCTTTGCTTTTACATTATCACTCTTTGCCTCTGCCCATGTTGTATGATTGACTTCCTGACTCATCTTGTCAAAGATTGGGAGAATCTTATCAGCCAACTCTTTCCTTACTCCTATTTCCGCGGTATCTTTGATAAAGAGATCAACCCCTTGATAGAGCTGTTCCGTACCTTCTTCCTTAAATATATAAATTTGATATTGATTATCTCTTGCCCCATATTTAAATGACAATTTTTTCTTCGGGTTTTGTTGTTCAACAGAAGGTTTGACCTCAGGCCCTTTTGTTATGGTTTCTTTGACTTCTGGCTGAGTTGTCTGTTGAACAACCGCAGTGGTGGCCTCTTTAGCTGGCGCCGGGGGTTCTATTTTTTTCACTTCTTTTGCTTTGGGAATACAAGAAACGTAATATTCAATGTTACTATTGAACGCCCCTGCCGTTTCTTCCGTATCCGGCACGGATCCAACTGCAGCGCACGCATTGCCCGGCAAAGTGCCTAATATTTTCGAACACGCTTCCTTATTTCTCGTATCTATGCCCCCCGCTATAACAAACACAAGGCCGGGATATGCCTTGCATATCTTTTCGAGATAATCAGCTGCACCGATCTTTGAGTAAGGCTTAAGCATGATCCCGTCAACCGATGTCTTTATTTTTTCAATTTCACTTACGACCTGTTCATATGTTTTATTGGAAACTGTTATTTCCTGAATTACGGCGGTCCCGGGATGCTTAAATGTCTTAAGATCGTCTTCGCTGAACTGGCCCATCAGTACGTCTGCGCCATTAGACATAGCATCAGTTGCGACCTTCACAACCTTCTCGTCCGGCAAATTAACAAAGAATCCTATTAAGTTCTTGGGGTATTTTCCCCTGAGTTCTTCAAGAACGTCTAGCTTGTCGACCCCTGGCATTATATTCTTTTCGACCAAGGCGCCGGCATACTTAACAAGATCTTCATTGGAAACGTCTTTAAAAGAAGGCTTGTCTCCCCCAGTAATGCTATGTAATCCCGCCTCAAGCCTGCCTGCGACCAGCATTTCCAGAGCTTTTTTCTTTTTCTGTTTATTCTTGCTGTACGCATCGTAGAGATCTGATATTCTTAATTGCAGGTTTAAAGTATTAGGGTATGCTTTCAGTATTGCCTGCTTATTTTTAATAATAGTTGCGGCGTCCGCCTCGCCTTCTACTGGCGCGGCCTTCTTTTCAATAACATCGGACAGGTTGGGAATGTTGATCAACACGTTGAAAGCCTTCTGTATCTGATCCGCTTTGGGTTTATCTAGATCTGGTATATTTGCTGCAAACACCTCATCTAATTGTCCGTTGCCTTTTTTATATTCCTTTTTGAACTGAACCGCATTGATCTCATCCGGACTGTATTCAGAACTATTTATGAACAAGCTCGGATAAAGCTTGATCAATTCTTTTTTATTGTCGGCAATTGTTTTGGCATCAGCTACCCACGGCAGAACATTCGTTATTCCTTCTTTATTCTCAATAAGAGCACTAAGGTTTTGAATAGCGATCAACTCATTCAACACAATTACAATTTTTTCCGGAGTGACAGACTCGTTGCCAGTAGCAGAGATACCATGTGTTTCAAGAATGTCGAGAACGATCTTTTTGTTGTCAAATTTTAGAAATGGACAAATTGTAGACAATTTTTGTTTATTTTTAATAATAGTTTCGATATTGGCTTTACTGTTCTGTTCTATTGACAAATCCATATCGCTGTCCAGCAACTCTATAAGCCTGGGCATATTGATAAGTTCATTAAAAGCTCTGACAAGATATTCTGGGGCCACAGAATTAAGATCATTTAAATTGATATCATTTGCAGTAAGCACTTTATTTATTAATTTATATTGACTTTTGTATTCTTTCTTGAACTGCTCTATACCGATATCATTTATACGATATGGAGAGGCCCCTAGAGAGGCCACTAAAAACTCATTAATTTCAGCTACATTTATATCGCCCACACGGTAGGGTGCGGCATCGACGGATCCGATCACGGACTTTCCATTAACATACTTATTTTTTTTATCATTATCCAGCGAGTACAGGGAATCAACAGCTTCATCCACGCTGTTCCCAAACTTAACCAACAGGCTATCTACAGCTATTGCATTCATTGCATTTTTACGGGCTTCCTCACCAATATTTTTATTATCCACTATTTTTTGTAAATCACCAACCGCGTTCGCTCTAGTAAGCCTATCCACATTTGCCAGCTCTTTTTCGCCAAACAGGCGCTTTCTCAAATAGTATATTTGTGGATAACCCTTGTTTTCAAAATGTATCATTATCTTATTAGCTAACGGGGAAATTAATAACTTTATCAATA
Organism: uncultured Elusimicrobiales bacterium; assembly: GCA_964606755.1. Classification (GTDB taxonomy): domain Bacteria; phylum Elusimicrobiota; class Endomicrobiia; order Endomicrobiales; family CAZSIW01; genus CAZSIW01. Next base: position 11,706 of record CAZSIW010000019.1, read on the forward strand.
ACAATTCCCAAAGGAGAGAGAGGACTAACAGGATAAAAGGAGCTGCCTGTTTTACAAATAGCGAAGTTGACAACAGCAACGTATGGCTTAAAATTAGGAATACAGGAAACACCGTAATTACGGCGGCCAAAACAAATATGACGCCGAATATCACCCCCGCAAATCCCAAGACGTTCCTGTTCCTCATTCCGCTCAGAAGACCCTGGGAGAAAACCAGCGGATAAATTTCCGCAAGCTTTTGTTTATTATTAATAATAATTTCTTTTTCAGCTAATATCATCTTTTCGAGTGTTTTCGGATAACTTCTTAGGGTCTTCTCCAAAGAGTGCGGATAAATTTCGGCCATTTTCTGCTTATTAGCAACTATAGTTTCCATATCTGCTATTCCTGACTGGACATCCGATATTCCCTTGTTCTCAGCAAGAAGCTGAACGAGATTGGAAATATTAATCAGTTCATTAAAAGCGTCTCTAAGCCGTTCAGATGTAACAGAATTGTCATCATTTAAATCGATCTTATACTTTACAAGGATGTCATTTACCACCTTATGTTGATTTTTGTGCTCTTTTTTAAACCAATTTAGGTCAATTTCATCCTCGCTGTATGGGGAAAACCGACTTTTGAGCAGTTCACTCTTTTTTGCAGCACTATTGATAGTATTGCCCACATATTTGTTAAATGCGGACGCAACATTTTCCGCTGTCCACGAATCAATATCTTCCCCACAAATACTGACGAGAATCTCGTCAAGTTGTTTGTTCTTGCCAGTTTTATATTCTTCCTTAAATGCTTTAATATCAATTGTATCTGCATTGAAATCAAACACCTCGGCTTGCGACAAGCCTTTATCAGTGTCAAGCAATTTTATAAAATTCTTTATTCCAATTAATTCATTACCGGCTTTGGCAAGAATTTCAGGAGTCATCGTAGAATTAATGTTTAAGTTGTCTAAACCTAAAGAATCAGGAAAAACTTCTGCGAGCCTGGTTTTATTCTTTATTCTCGTATATTCACCAACAGTGTAGGTGATAACCCCGTCACTCTTCCACGAATCCGGATGTTCGATATCTATCTCGTGGTATAGCAACATCTTATCTAACTCATCATCTTGACCTTTTTTATAATTCTTTTTAAATTCATTAATATCAAATGATTTTGCCGTGCTATCTGCGCCATCAATTAATTGACTAAGATTGGGGATATCAATTATTTCATTAAGAACCCTGTTAAGATTCTTGGCAAACTGTTCAGGCTTCATTTTATAAATATCATCAGATTTAATATTATTATTTTTAAAGATATCTATTAAGACATTGTGTTCGCCATTACGCTCATATTTTTTATATTCATTTACAAATTTATTTACATCTACTTCGCCCATTCTATACGATGAAGACAAATCATATTTTACGAACATCTCTTTTATCAACTTGTACGTGTTTTTTATATTTTTCAATTGTTGAACATTAACCCTGTTCTTGTCGTAAGGATTGGCATCCATATTTTTGCTCTGCTTGCCAGTAAACTGCCTGAAAGCAGTGAACCCTCCAACCCATGAAATGGACGCAAAGAAGTAAGGAAGCACCACAAATACTCCCGTAAACAACGGACCCCATCCGGTGAATGTAAGAGCCTGGAATGCGAAGAATAAAGTCAAATATATAGCAGTTCCAATGATTCCCCTGACACCCCATTTCACTGTAATACTTGCAACGGGATATCTCTCTTTCTCATTATACGTTTGAAACAAGGATAATTTCTTTGTAGATATAAAGCTGAACCTTTCATTCATGGCAGACCTTACTCCGTTGAAGAACAGCGGCGCCTGGCTGACCCAGAAGAAAAACCCTGTAAATATCTCCTTAAGCGAATACCCTATCCCTTTGAACAAACTTCCGGTTTCCCTGAAATGACGCACAAACGTGGAGCCGTTGATAGCTTCCATGAATACCATTGCCAAAACCATAAACACGAAGGCAGGTGTCAAAAAGGCATAGCTTGAAAAAACGACCAACGGCGACAACGCAAGCGCTATGGCTAAAACCAGTGGAGTTGCCATATAATGGAGCCATAAGAATATGTTCACCAGCTTGGAATCGTATCCAATCTTTGGATCTGAGAATATCCTGAAGTTTCCGATATCCATAAGGAACCTTGTAACGTTGTACGAATACCTCATCTCGGTAGTTGCAACAGATTCCGCAAGCAGTGTAGGCCTTCCCCATTCGAAATATCTCCAGGGAACGCTGTAACCCTTGAATTTGCTGTTAAAAGATTGAAGGATCAACAAGGCGGCAGAGTCTTCGGCCGGCGGGCTGTAAACAGAAAGCATCTGAGGCACGACCATGCCCTTTCCATAAAATGTGAGATATCCATGCAAAGCCCAGGCTATTTCCTGTGTCCAGCTTTCTTGCCCTACAGCATATAATTTAGTGACGGGAAAAGCTTTTTTCGAAGCAATCATCATAGGCGGATTTATCGCACCCGCATACGGTGAGTTTCCATGTAATGTTGCCCAGTTAAGAGTATGAATGCCCTGTCCGGGATAAATCCTTACAAGGGCATCGTGGTTTGAACCGACACCTACATAGCGCGCCAAATCAGAGGCAACGGCGAAATTTTTCAATGAAGCAAACGAATTGGCCTTATTGTAATACGCAAATGATACGCCATATAAATCATGCGAATCGGAAATAGTG
>CAZSIW010000020.1:0-14016 GCA_964606755.1 uncultured Elusimicrobiales bacterium
CGATCAAACCGGGGCAGACGATCTTTCCCTTCACGTCTATTACTTTAGCCTTCGTGTCCCTTATCTATGGTTTCACCGACTCTATAAGCCCGTCCACGACGAGGACGTCGTTTTTCCCGTCTATTTTATTTTTGGGGTCTATCACATGCCCGTTCTTTAATAATAGTTTCATTTTCCGTTCCCCTTTCTCATGGAGAGAAGGTACAGCACCGCCATCCTGACCGCTATCCCGTTTGTGACCTGTTCGTTTATCACGGCGTTGGGGCTATCCGCCACATCAGACGATATTTCGATCCCCCTGTTCATCGGCCCCGGGTGCATTATCAGGACATCGGGTTTCGCCAGCTTAAGCCGCTCTTTGTTCATCTGGTAGAGCTCCACGTATTCGTGGACCGAAGGAAAAAGATTTTCCTGCTGCCTCTCAAGCTGTATGCGCAGGATGTTGACGACATCGGCGCCCTCGAGGGCTTCGTTTATGTCATAAAATGTCTTCACACCCATACTCTCGATTCCCGGCGGTATCAGTGTGGAGGGGCCGACGACCCGCACATCCGCGCCCATCTTCAGAAGACCCCAGATGTTGGATTTCGCTACCCTAGAGTGGAGTATATCGCCGACAAGAAGAACCTTCAGGCCGGCTACCCTTTTCTTTTTTTCTCTAATAGTAAAAATGTCCAGAAGCCCCTGGGTGGGATGCTCCCTGAAACCGTCTCCGGCATTTATCACAGAGGCGTTGACGTTCCTCGCCAGCACATCGGGCGCGCCGGCAAGGCCGTGCCTGATTATTATAAAATCCGCCTTCATTGCCTCAAGAGTTTTGCCGGTATCTATAAGGCTCTCGCCTTTTACAACACTGGAGGTCGAGGCCGCGACGTTGACCAAGTCGGCTGAAAGCCGCTTTGCCGCGATCTCGAATGAGGTTCTGGTGCGTGTGGATGGTTCGTAGAAAAGGTTTACGACTGTTTTTCCCCTCAATGTGGGGACTTTTTTAATGGAACGCGTAAAAAGACTTTTGAAAGGCCTCGCCGTATCAAGGATCAGTTCGATCTCCTTTTTGTCGAGGTGCTCAAGACCGATTAAATCTTTTCGCTGGAATGACATTTTACCTCAAGTTAGAAAACTACCGGATTACCAGATTTTTAAGTTTTAAATCCAAATTTTACAGATCTTTTGATCTGGAACTTTTAACCGCTTTTCTTAAAACCACCTGATCCTGTCCGTCGGTTTCTTCAAGCTCAACCTTTACGACTTCGTCGCGCTTCGTGTCCACTCTTTTGCCCACGAAGTTGGGCTCTATCGGCAGTTCCCTGTGGCCCCTGTCTACGAGGACGGCGAGCTGTATCTTTTTCGGCCTGCCGAAATCTATAAGTTCGTCTATGGCGGCCCTGACGCTTCTGCCCGTGAACACGACGTCGTCCACGATGACGATATTTTTTCCGGATATGTCGAAAGGTATGTCGGTCTCTTTAACGAGCGGAACGGTAGACATCGTGTCCACGTCGTCCCTGTAAAGCGTTATATCGAGGATACCGAAAGGAACTTCTTCGGAAGATCTGTCCAGCTTAAGCAGTTCGGCTATAATGCGCTTGCCCAGGGGAATACCCCTTGTCTGGATACCCACGATGGCAAGATTCTCGATGCCGGAATTTACTTCCATTATCTCTTTCGCCAGCCGCTTTACCGCCGCGGCGATATCCTGCTCCGTCATTATCACTCTTTTATCGTTCATGCTTTATTCCTGCTCGCGACAAATTTCTTAATTCCCAGTTTCTGGAGCTCCTCGTCTTTTTTGTTTACGGAGGCCGCCATGTTTTTCCTGTAACCGCCGAGCTTCTTTTCTATTTTAGGATCTTTCACCGCGAGAATCTCAAGCGCAATGATTGCAGCGTTCTTAGCTCCCGCTTTGCCGATGGCTACCGTCGCCACGGGTATGCCGGGAGGCATCTGGGATATGGAAAGAAGCGCGTCCATGCCGTCGAGATATTTTGAGACCAGCGGAACACCTATCACGGGCTTGACCGTTTCAGCGGCTATTACGCCCGGAAGCGCCGCCGCCATACCGGCTGCCGCTATAAAAACCTTGACCCCGCTTTTTTCGGATTCACTGACCAGCTGTCTCACCTTTTCGGGCGTCCTGTGCGCGGAGGCGACTGAAACTTTGTAGGCGACCCCAAATAACTCAAGGACATCGGTGGCGTCCACCATTGTCGCTAGGTCGGAATCCGAACCTACTATCACCGCAACGTCGAGTCTCTTCATGTCTATCCCCGTTTGAGCGCCCTGTGGCCTATATCTTTCCTGAAATGAATTTTATCGAATTTGATCTTTTCAACGGCCTTGTACACGGCGTCTATGGAAGCCTTTATGTCGCCGCCCACCGCTGTCACACCCAGCACCCTTCCGCCGGAGGTAAGGCATCTGCCTTCTTTCATCACCGTGCCGGCGTGGAACACCGTCACACCCTGGATCGTTTCGGCGTCTTTGAGCCCGGTTATCTCTTTGCCTTTTTCATAACTTCCGGGATACCCGCCCGACGCAAGAACAACGCATACGGCAGATTTATTATACCATTCTATTTTAAATTTGTCTAACGTCCCGCCAATGACATTTTCAGCTATATCCACAAGGTCGGATTTCAGCAGCGGAAGCACTACCTGGGTCTCGGGGTCGCCAAAACGGCAGTTGAACTCTATGACGAGCGGCTCGCCCTTGACTATCATGAGTCCGGCGTAAAGAACTCCCTTATATACTATGCCTTCTTTCAACAGGCCGTCTATCATAGGCCTGATTATTCTCTCTTCCGTCTTTTTCCTGATCTCGTCCGTAAACACAGGCGCCGGAGCGTACGCGCCCATCCCGCCGGTGTTGGGGCCTAAGTCGTTGTCAAAGACGCGCTTGTGGTCCTGGGCCGAGGCCATGAGCTGAAAGTTCATGCCGTCCACGAACACCATGCACGACGCCTCTTCGCCGTCAAGGAACTGCTCTATCACTACCCTGTCGCCGGCCGAACCGAAAACCTTTTTGTGCATAATCTCGGCGAGCACGTTCTGAGCGTCGCGCGGGTTCTCGGAAATTATCACGCCCTTGCCCTGCGCGAGGCCGTCGGCTTTCACCACGACCTTCTCGTGTTTTGGCCAGGCATCCAGATGCTTTTTAGCTTCCTCAAAGTTGTCAAAGACCTCATACCGGGCGGTCGGCACGTTATATTTTTTCATTATATCTTTAGAAAATGCCTTGCTCGCCTCAAGCTGTGACGCCTTCTGGTTCGGCCCGAATATATTTAACTTTTCTTTTTCAAAATAATCTACAATACCCTTCGCAAGCGGAACCTCCGGCCCGACGAAGGTGAGCTCTATCATATTTTTTCTTACGAAATCGGCTATCGCCTTAAAATCTTCGATGTTGAGGTTCACACACTCGGCGACGCTCTCTATCCCGCCGTTGCCCGGAGCGCAGTAAATCTTCTCAACCCTCGAGCTCTGTTTCAATTTCCAGCAAATGGCGTGTTCCCGCCCGCCGGATCCGATCACAAGAACATTCATCTATTTATCCTTTTGCATATATACGTTTGCCAAGTGAAACACTACAATACTTTACGGTCTTCATTATACAATTTTCCCGATATGAGTTCAAACACAAAAGTAGACTAGAAAAACAGTCATCTTACTATGTAAAAAAACAAACATTTCGCTAAAACTATTGAAACAACTGAATGGATCGGCACCCAGATAACATTTCGTTATTTTTTTAAAGATTTGAGCGCCTTGTAAACATTATCTGCCATAACCTCATATCCCCGATTATTACAATGACAATCCGCCTGGAACAAGTCCGATCTCTTATACCCGCCGAAAGTCATAAGTTTCGAATAAATGGGTTCATTGTCAATGATCGGGATATTATTTTCATTAGCAACCCCACGTATTGTCATATTATTATCACAGATATCTTCCGCATACGTTTGCAGATAAACAGATATTTTTCGATTTTTTGCCATGGAAATAATAGAATTCAAGTTAAACCGCAAAAGTTTGTGAAAAATCTCTTTGTCATCATCCGGAAGCCCATAAATTTTTACATTATCGTAGTCGGTGTCAACGGCGTGGTATACGCGTAACACTTTGATGGCTTCGTCATTTTTGCCTGAATGATAATAGCAATTAAATAATTGCTCCACAGCTTTCTGGTTCGACGCATCAATGCCAAGGAGATGCTTTGACACTTCGGCTGACGACTTGTAATCGTGCAGACAGTCTTGATATGCGATAGATAATGCAATGTATGCCTGAACTCTTTTCGGATAAATGGCGATAGCCTTTTCATATTCAGCTATGGCTAACTTATACTCCAAACGAGTATTGTAAAGATCAGCTCTCCTAATGCACTCTTCATACCAATCCTTATCCTTTCCTGTGATGACATGATTTTGGGACGCACTATCATGTGTAGGATTGCCTGCGAATCTTTTCGACAGGATATTTGCTGCAAACGATCTAACAAGTTTATATGCATGCAAACGGCACAACTGTGCAACAACCCTATAAAACTTAGCTTTGTACCCTTTCTGAAACATATAATAATTGCTTTCTGTAAGAAAATAAGTATCATTGAGTCCTATCAAAACTATCAAAATGTCCGGAGAATATTGTGATATTTTTTCGGAAAGATGATTAGCCAGCTGCGATGAATTGTAACCTGGTATACCGCCATTAATAACTTGATATTTATTTGAATCACTATTTAACAGCTTCTCGAGTTGCTCTGGATATGAATGCCCTATATCTGCTCCCATACCGAAAGTAATTGAGCCACCAAGACAAAGTATTTTTATATGGTCGTGCTGCTGAATATGCTTATTACTTGCTCCGGTTCGATAATATTGATAAATGCGTCCTGCCAGGAAAAAGGAAACCTCTATCGCAGTAATACAAACAACTATCGTTATCAAAATGACAATCAGAGTTTTCAATATTTTCATTTGGTATCCAGCCAGCGCCCGCTGAAAGTAGAGCGGGAATATTTATACGCCAACATTTTCTTTCGTTATTTCAAAAGTGGTGCCACCGCTACACCTTTATCCTTTCCGCCTCTCGGAGCTCCGTTCAGCACTTCTTCTTAATGAACTCTAACAATGTTTACTTACCTGCACAGCTGACGGCTATACGCTGGTAACTCGTATTTGCCGGCATGCCTATATCGCTGGCAGGGTTGAAATCTGATATACCGCTCTTGTTTGGAATATAAACCTGAACCCTTGCGCGCTTAAACCCGTCCTCGAAAACTCGCGTGTAGTAACCTTTTCCGGTGTTAAACCATGTTCCGGCTTCAGTTTGTTTTTCCATTGCCGGCGGCTCGCCGGAAATAACCGCCATTTTTTCCAGCTGTTCATAGCTGTATTTCGATATCGCTATCTTGTTCTGTATCTCGTTATAAACTTCAAGAACACCTCGGACGTCATCAGGTAACTGGTTCGCCAACTCGCCGAACAACCTGACACGCAGGGGTTTGGGAAGAATATCCCATAGGCTGCTGTTAAAACCCTGCAGATCTTCCTTTGATAAAATTTTTTGAGCGGCCGCCTGTTCCTGATCAGGCAGGTCGCTGAACTTACAGCCGACCTCAATAGCCCAGATCAGATACTGCGCCTCGGACTGCTTTATTTCAGGATGCTTAGGATAATTCTGCAGCAGGTGTTTGACTGCATCCGCCTGCGAGCCTTTGAGCGGGGCCACAAGGTAAGAAGAGCCGGAGCTTTTCGGGGCATACTTTCCTGCGTTCAGGCAGAAAGCTTGAAGATAAAAATCGTACACCCCGGGTTTAAGCACCACGTGGCCGTGCCGGCCCAGCGTTTCCATGATCTCTTTTGAGGCAGGGTTGGGTTTAAAATCCTGTATACCGGAAGCTTTCGGGTAGGCATCTTCCGGGGTAGTGCTTATAGGCCGCTCTTTTTCGAAGGTACTTACAAACCTGATGATAGCCGCTCTATCCGCGGGGTTGTCTACACCCGAAAAGTTTTCGGTGTCCCTAATATTGCCCAGTTCCAACCCAAAAAGGCATGAACAGCAAAACAAAACCGATATGACCGATATGAAATATTTCATGAACGCGCGATCTTCTCCATTTTTTGCTTCTCAGTCAGTATTGTGTCCCTCGAATTCGACACAGCTTATTTGTGAGCGAAAGTGCTACTAAATATAAAAAATACAGGCTAAAAAGACACAAATACCCCCCATTTAGCTCAAAAAGTGTTCGAATGAGGCCTCAAAGTGTGCGAATCAAGCCCAAAATCGTTCGAATAAGTGTCCAAAGTGTACGAATCAGCCCCAAAAGTGTTCGGATTGAGGTTGTTAGAAGTGACAATAAAAAGCATTGAAATTACATGCTATTATAGACAATTCGAACACTTTCCAGGCCATTTTAATAGGTTATTCTAACGCCTATAAAGATGTTTTACCTCGGCTTAAATACCACAACAATCTTTAGATATTCCGCTGAAGAAAGACTGCATGAAGTTTTGGTTTAGCAAAACCAGTAAAGTCAACGACCATAAAATGATTAACGTAAGGTATTGGAAAATTATATTCTGCGCCATTCTCTACTATAGCCCAAACATCTTTACCAGCAGCTGCTGCCACTCCTATCTCAAAAGCCATCCAATTTTGTGTATAATCCCAATTACGACCACCCGCACGCTGTAAAAAAGCTAATTGTTTCCCTACCAAAACAAAAACAGCCTTTGAATTATTAATCTCTTTAAGAATCATTTGCCAGGGAGGTGTAGGAATGCTCTCGTATTCTGATCGAAAAAGCTTTACTCCCGCTCGTGGTGCAATCATATCTATCTGGTCGCACAAAGATTTATCGTGCTTGGTGTGTGAAAGAAAAATCTGTGTAGGAGACATAACAATTACTCCTTAATAAAATTGAGTCTTACATTTTATCAATGTTGCTTTTAGGTCTTATTTCCTACCCCTTTGGGCCGTCAAAGAGTTGAGGAGTAGCGTTTTAAGCGGTTTTCGGGGTAGTCGCCGAGGACTGTCTGAGGAGCGAAGCGACGAGTTCCGCAGGCGCCGAAAAACGACGAACGAATGGCCCTTGGGGCGCGTTTCTTTTCGTCTATTTTCTTTGCGCGTGCAAAGAAAATGGACACGGGGGCGCAGGGGCGGGTACAGCCCCGCACTCTATCTCTCTATTTAATGTTATATTTTCCTGTAAAACAGGCTGTGCAGAAAGCGTTGCCCGGGCAGCTCGTTACGGACAACAGGCCTTCTATGCTCAAATAATGAAGGGAATCAACATTCAAATACTTCCTTATCTGCTCAACGGAGTTGTTGGCGGCTATGAGCTCTTCCTTGGTGGGTGTGTCTATTCCGTAGAAACACTGGGAAACTATGGGGGGCGAGCTTATGACCATGTGTATCTTTTTTGCGCCCGCGTTGCGGATCATTTTTACGAGCTTGCGTGAGGTCGTGCCGCGGACTATGGAATCGTCAACAACAATGACGTCCTTGCCCTTGAGCTTGTCCCGGACCGGGTTGTACTTTATCTTGGCGCCGAAATCCCTTATCTGCTGATCGGGCTCGATGAAAGTCCTGCCTATATAATGGTTCCTTATCAAACCTGTTTCGTAAGGTATGCCGGATTCCTGGCTGAAACCTATAGCCGCGCCGTTGGCGGAATCGGGAACCGCGAAAACGAGGTCCGCGCCGCCGATCTTCGGTATCACTTCCTGCGCCAAGCGGTGCCCGAGCTTCTGTCTGATGGTGCAGACGCTGTCGCCGAACACCATGCTGTCCGGCCTTGAAAAATATATGTGCTCGAAAATGCACAGCGACAGATTCTTCGCTTTCTTATCTTTTATGGATTTAACGCCGTCCTTTGAAATGATGACCATCTCGCCGGGCTCTATCTCCCTGACGTACTTCGCGTTGATGAGGTCGAGTGCGCAGGACTCTGACGCCACCACCCAGCCCTTGCCGAGCTTTCCTATGCACAAGGGCCTTACGCCCCAGGGATCCCTGACCGCAATCATTTTAAAAGGCGTCAGCAATAGAAGAGAGTAGGCTCCCCTAACCTTCGTGAGAGCGTCCCTGACGGCTTCTTCTATCGGATGTTTTTTGTTCCTCGCTATAAGGTGGAGCACCACCTCGCTGTCTGAATTGGTCTGGAATATGGCTCCGCCGGCTTCAAGTTTTTTTCTGATCTCGCCGGCGTTGACGAGGTTGCCGTTGTGGCCGAGAGCAAGCTTTCCTCTCGTATAATCGATAACCAGCGGCTGGGCGTTCTTGTGCGCGCTGGGGCCGGCTGTGGAATAGCGGACGTGGCCTATGGCGTTCTTGCCTTTGAGCTTCGCGAGGTTTTCCCTGTTGAACACATCAGCAACAAGGCCCATCTGGACGTAGGAGTACATCTCCTTGCCGTCAGTCGAGACTATCCCTGCGCTCTCCTGTCCTCTATGTTGAAGGGCGTAAAGCCCAAGATAAGTCAGCTTTGACGCTTCAGAATGATTGAAAATACCGAAAATTCCACACATTTTTACTCCTAGAGAAGAGAGATTAGAGACTAGAGATTAGAGGTCAGAGTCTTAACAGCAGAATAAATCATTTTTTGTAACTCTATTATCTCTTCCTTTATTTTTATTGTATCATTACTTTTGACATATCTCAACTCTTCACAGATAATTAGTATCGTATCAACTTCAGCAAGCGAACCTAGCGAAATATGTAAAAACTGTATGTATTCTTTTGTGTTTTTTCTACTCCAACCTTCCGCGACATTTAACGGCACTGAAATTGCGGCTCTCTGTATTTGACTTATCAAACCATATTTTTCTTTCTCCGGCAACTTATCTGAGATAAGATATATTTCCTTTACAAAACTAATTCCTCTTTTCCAAATGATCAGCTCTTTATACGTTCTGGCCTTGTCCATTCTCTAATCTCTATCCTCTATTCTCTGCTATTTGACGTACTCGACTGCATTTTTAAAGATCTGTAAACCCCAGCCAAAATCATCGTCCGCGCCCAACCTTGACGGATGCTGCCACTTGTAAACGAACCGTTCGGGGTGGGGCATGAGGCCGAAAACGTTTCCTTCCTTGTTGCATATACCGGCTATGTTGTTCGTCGCGCCGTTGGGATTGTAAGGATAACCCGTAAGCTTGCCGTCAGGGCTGACGTAGCGGAAAACCACCTGCCCGCTTTTTTCCAGCTCATCTAATATTTTTTTGTCGCCGGCCACGAACTTGCCCTCGCCGTGAGCCACGGGCAACTGGATTATCTCCGGCAGATTTTTTGTCCAAAGGCAGTTTGCCTTTTTCTCTTTACCCTTTTCTCTTTTCTCTGCCTTTAAGTTGATCCACCGGCACTCGAACTTGTCGGAATCGTTAAAAGTGAGGGTCGAGGTCTGCTTAAACAATTTTGTGTCTGGCAAAAGTCCCATTTTTACGAGTATTTGAAAACCGTTGCATATACCTATTATCGGTTTCCCGTCCATGGCGAACTTGGCGATCTGTTCGCCCAGCTTGTTCTTGATCTCGTTGGCAAGTATCTTGCCGGAGGCTATATCGTCGCCGTATGAAAATCCGCCCGGCACGGCAAGGATCTCGTACTCCGGCAGTTTCCTCGTGTGGTTTATGAACTGGTTTATATGGACCCGTTCCGCGTGGGCGCCCGCGAGCTCGAAAGCTTTCTTAGTCTCGAAATCACAGTTCGTTCCCGCTGTCCTGATGATGGCTACTTTGGGTTTATTCACCTTAACTCCAGACTACAGACTACAGACTACCACTTTAAAGTCTCTCTCCAACTTTCCATCAGTTTGGATATATCTTCGTTTATGGCGATTTTTCCATTGATCCCTTTGACGCTCAGCTTTTTGTGTTTTGCGACTGTGCCGATCTTCGCGAACACCGAACCGCTCATGGCTTTTTCAAATTCCTTAGCCTTCTCGGGGTTTACCTCAACTATAAAGCGGCTGTTGGACTCCGAGAAAAGAGCCTGCGTATCGTTCATCCCGTGGTCTACGGGTAATTTTGAAAGTTCAACATCCATGCCGAGGTGGCCTGCAAAGCTCATTTCTGCCAGAGCCACCGCGAGCCCGCCTTCTGAACAGTCGTGGCAGGAACTTACGCTCCCGTTCTCTATCGCGAACCCGAGTTTCTTCATCAGGGCCCTGGAAGTTTTCGCGTCAACTTTCGGCACATCACCGCCCGCCGCGTTCTTTATCTTGAGGTAGTGCGAGCCGCCCAGCTCGTTTTTGGTCTGGCCGAGCACATATATATAGTTGCCTTCTTTTTTCAAATCCATCGTAATAGTTTTTCGAATATCTTTTACGATCCCGACAGCTGAAATAAGCAGCGCGGGAGGGATAGAAAATACTTTCCCAGCCACAGAATATTCGTTATGCAGACTGTCTTTCCCTGAGATAAAGGGTACCCCGTACCCCTTCGCCATATCGTAACACGCCTCGGCCGCGCGCACGACACCGCCGAGTATCTCGGGCCGGTTCGGGTTGCCGAAACAGAAATTATCAAGAATTGCCATCTTTTCTATGTCGCCGCCGACACACACGGCGTTCCTGAGCGCCTCATCGATCGCCGACGCCGTCATCCAGTAGGGGTCTATCTTTCCGTATTCGGGGTTTAGGCCGTTCGACAACACCACGCCCCTGTACTGGCTGGAAGCAGGCGGCTGGCCGATCACCGCGTACGGCCAGATCACGGCCGCGTCGCCGGGCCCCTGAGCGGCAAGGTCTTTACCCTGCAGAGGTTTGATTACGGTCTGGCCCATGACCTCGTGGTCGTATTGCCTGATTATCCATTCCTTGGAACATATGTTGTAACTCGAAAGAAGACTGTGCAAGTCTTTGGTGTAATTTGAGATTTGAAATTTGAGATTTGAGATCTCTTTATGCACCCACACCGCTTCCCTTTTTTGTTTCGGGACGCCGTCGTGCAGGAAATCCATGTCGAGCTGAGCGATCTTTATGTCGCCGTTATAAAGAGTGAGTTTTTTGTCGTTCGTGAACTCGCCGATAAATACGGCTTCCACGTTCTCTGATTCGAATACTTTTAAGATCTTTTCCTTGTTTTCCTTCGGCACCGCGAAAACCATTCTCTCCTGCGCCTCGGAAACCCATATCTCCCACGGCCGAAGCCCGCTGTACTTTAACGGCACGAGGTCGAGATGCACCTTGACGCCGCACTCGCTGCCAAGCTCGCCCACGGCGCTCGAAAGCCCGCCGGCGCCGCAGTCGGTAAGCGCCCTGTAAAGCCCGAGGTCCCTCGCCCTTAGCAGTGTGTCCAAAACTTTTTTCTCAACTATAGGGTTACCTATCTGAACCGCGCTGACGTCGCTCGCGTCGTCTAGCTGGACCGACGAAAAAGTCGCGCCGTGTATGCCGTCTCTTCCCGTGCGGCCGCCCGCTACAAGGACAAGATCACCGGGTTTAACTTTTTTGAAAGCCTTGTCTTTAGGTATTATTCCCAGCGTTCCGCAGTACACAAGCGGGTTGAGGGCGTAGCCCTCGTCAAAATAAACGGAACCGTTGACGGTCGGTATTCCCATCCTGTTGCCGTAATCCCTGACGCCGGAAACAACGCCCTTGGCTATCCTTTTAGGATGAAGCACGCCCTTGGGGACTTTGGCCCACGGTGTGTCGGGCAAACCGAAACAGAACACGTCGGTGTTCGCTATGGGTTTTCCGCCGAGGCCTACGCCGAGGATATCTCTTATCACGCCGCCGATACCGGTCGCCGCGCCGCCGTACGGCTCGAGAGCCGAGGGATGGTTGTGGGTCTCAACCTTGAACGCCACGCCGTTTTTGTCGTCAAACTCGATTATGCCCGCGTTGTCGCTGAAAACCGAGACGCACCAGGGTTTGTCCAATTCCTGCGTGGCCCTGAAAACGGTTTCCTTAAGCAGGTTCTTATAAGTTTTTACCTTGTCTTTTTTGCCTTTTGTTTTTTCCCTGTAGTTAACTATTCCCGTCAACGTCTTATGCTTGCAGTGCTCGCTCCACGTCTGGGCTATGGTCTCGAGCTCAATATCAGTCGGGTTCGCGCCCTGCTTTTTAAAATAGGCCTGGATAGCCTTCATCTCCACGAGCGAGAGCGAAAGCACGTTCTTCTTGCTTATCTGCTCAAGCTCGCTGTCTTTGGCTTTTAATAATTCGATCACGTTGACGTCTATCATGTTTTGCCTTGCCTGCTCCTAGTGTTTAACGATATACCTCTGCACCATCGTGTTCGCCAGCACTTTCTCAGCTATCTGTTTTACCATATCTTCGTCCGTGTTCCCGGATATGATGTATTTGTGCCCCGTCCTGACCTTGATCTCTTTTTCAATGCCCAGATCCTTGACGGCTTTTATAACGCTCTCAGAAACAGTGTCCGTGACGCCGTGCTTGAACCAGACCTCCACCTCAAAATTGCTCAGCTTCTTTACCTTCTTGTTCGGGTCTACTATTTCCTGAATAATATGTATGATGGATTCCTCGGTTATAGGGTCGATGAGGAGTTCCTTTACTATGGTGTTTATCTCACGCAGGTTCAGCTCGCCCTCAAGCTGATAGGCTATCATGTACCTGACGTCAACCCTGTGCCTGAGGCCGAGGCTCTCTATGTCATGCTTGATGTGCTCCGCATGATGGTCCTTGAACCCCTGTTTGTTTTTTACTTCCACTTGAAATAACATATTAGCCTTCAGTCTTCAGCTTTCAGCTGTCAGCACACCAAAGTCTTTTGCCTTTGGCTGATGACTGACGACTGATAGCTGAAAGCTTATAGTTCCTTTCCCGTCAACTTCTTGTAAGCATCCAGATACTTCTCTCTTGTCCCATTTACTACTTCATCCGGCAGAGACGGCACCGGCGGCTGTTTGTCCCATTTTATCGATTCAAGATAGTCCCTGCCATACTGTTTGTCGAGGCTGTCCTGGGACCTGCCTGCCGCGTATTTCTCTTTCTCCCAGAACCTGGAGGAGTCAGGGGTGAATATCTCGTCTATCAATATTATGTTGCCGTCGAAAACGCCGAACTCAAGCTTTGTGTCGGCTATAATTATACCTTTAGTCTCGGCATAAACGCTAGCTTTTTTATAAAGCGCGAGCGTCAGGTCCTTCAACTGCTGTGAAACAGCCGGGCCAACCCTTTTGACCATATCCTCGTAGGAAATGTTCTCGTCATGCTTCCCGCCCTCTTCCTTGCTTGAAGGCGTAAATATCGGCTCCGGCAGTTTTGAGGATTCCTGCAGGTTCTTCGGCAGTTTTATACCGCAGACGGTCCCCGACTTCCGATACTCTTTCCAGCCCGAGCCCGCGAGATACCCTCGCGCGATACACTCGATGTCGATCCGCTTCGCCTTCTTGACTATCACGGACCTGTCTCTCAGGAACTCGTACTGTTTGAGCTTTGCCGGGAACTTGTCGAAATCTCCGGTTATCACGTGGTTGGGCACTATGCCCTGAAGATAATCGAACCAGAACATGGAAAGCTTGTGAAGTATCTTGCCTTTATCCGGAATTGCCGTGGGAAGGACGTGGTCAAACGCGGATATCCTGTCGGTTGCAACTATCAAAAGCTGCTGGTCGAGGTCGTAGACGTCGCGCACCTTGCCGCGGTGAAACAGTGGAAAATCGATTTTTTGATCCATTTTTTAGCCTTCAGCTCTCGGCTTTCAGCTTTCAGAAAAAACCAAGACTTTTTGTCGTTGGCTGATAGCTGAAGACTGACGACTGACAGCTTATTTGTTTATTTAAATACGTGAACAATGATCTGTGAGAGTATTCCCGCCATTAAAGCGACTACCGGCATTGTCAGAACCCAGGCGTAAATTATCTTAAGACCTATGGCCCACTTAACTGCTTTCATCCTCTTTGCGGTGCCGACACCCACAATGCAACCCGTGATTGTATGCGTAGTGCTGACCGGCACGCCGAGAGCCGAAGCCGCCTCAAGCACTGTAACAGCCGAGAACTCGGCAGAAGCGCCCTCGATGGGGCGCAGGTGCGAAAGCCTGCT
>CAZSIW010000021.1:0-13974 GCA_964606755.1 uncultured Elusimicrobiales bacterium
GTCTGTTGCCGTGGAATCTTAACCCAAAGGACTTCTACGAGTTGACCGTCGAGGATGCCCGAATCTCTCTCGGCTCTACCCCGGTATTCTGATACCCCCGTTCAGCACAAGGGCATTGGCTGAAACCGGGGACGTGGTTGTTTTGACGCTTACCTTGCCAGAATAAAACAAGCAGATAATATCTCTGCGCAGAGGATGTCTAAGGCGCAAAGGGCCTTTCTCTTAGCCTATATGGACATAACTCTTCTTATGTCCATATACTTTTGGACAGGTTTAGTAGCCGTTCGGACCGTGTACAGGGGGCCTGCCGTGACCGATTCCTTCCCCGTTTCCACCTCCCGCAACCTACGCATCTACAATCGGGGCGGTCATTTCATTATGACTAGGACACTGCGGCCGCGGTCAAATGCTCACTGGATCATTCTAATTTCGTTATTGTCTGTATCAACAACATAAAGGTTTATTCCATCGGTCGTGATACCAGAGGGATAGTAGAAAGTGGCCGAGGTTCCAATTCCATTTGTATAACCGTGAGATCCACTAGATCCTGTCGATGATCCAGCGAGAGAAGTTACTCCCCCTGTACTAATAACAATCTGTCGGATTTCATTATTGTATTCATCCGCCACATAGAGGTTGGTGCCGTCGGTTGTGATACTCCTTGGATAATAAAAACATGCTGAGGGCCCCATCCCGTTAGCCCATCCAGAACCACCCATTGAGTTTCCTGCGAAAAGGGTTACAGCCTCTGTTGCGATCACTATTTTCCTAATTTCATTATTTTCCATATCTGTTACATATAGATTGGTTCCATCGGTCGTAATTCCGCAGGGATGATTAAACTCAGCATATGTTCCCGTACTATTCACACGCCCAGAGGTATTTGATCCTGCGAGTGTTGATACAACACCCGTACTAAGCACAATTTTTCGAATTTCGTTGTTGTTCGCATCCGCTACATAAAGATTAGTGCCGTCAGTCGTTATCCCCATAGGTCCAGAAAACAGTGCATAAGTTGTTCCATCCTCAACTCCAAATTGGCCCGTCGGAGAGCCTGCAAAGAGGGACACAGCCCCAGTCGCAATCACAATCTTCCGGATTTCATTATTAGTCATATCTGCCACATAAAGGTTAGTGCCATCGGTCGTAATACCCTGAGGATGATTGAACGTAGCAGAAGTCCCTGTGGTAGAGTTTGTTGCCCCAGAGGCTCCTGTAGGTGATCCAGCGAGAAGGGTAACCTCTCCTGTAGCAATCACTATCTGCCGAATCTCGTTGTTGCCCCAATCCACCACATAGAGGTTGGTGCCATCTGTAGTGATCCCAATTGGGCTTGCGAACATGGCAGATGTTCCAGCGCTTGCGTTTGTTAACCCAGAACCGCCCGTGGGTGATCCTGCAAGAAGTGTTACCACAGTCGATAGTGAGAGTGGTTGCCCTTGGGAAGTTCCACCCATAAGAGTAGCTGCTACAGCCGCAAGTATTACACTGTCATCTATGCCTGTTACCGTATAGTTTGTCCTGGCTACGTCCAGAACGCTCCCACCGGCGCAACAAGCGGTCGCCTCGAAAACAACGGGGCCGGTCTCATTGACGGTGATGGTGCCGGCAAAGCCGTTCCCAGCTCCAAGCGAGCTGAGGCTCCCTGTCCCTTCCGCGGTCCCACTTGTGGCATCGAAAACATTAATTGTTACAGAACAAACACTTGGATCAAGACTCCGCGCGGAGGCGGATTTTACAATTGCAGTGGCCGCTCTCTTCCACGTGACCGTTACCGGGATGCTCTTCTTCGTGCTCGATGTCATTGTCGAACTAGTGGCTTGGCTGGCGGTATTTTGGACCACGTTCGAGCAGGCTATGCTCCCCAGGGCTAGAACCGAGAAGCCAAGAAAATAAAATACGCGGATCTTACGCTTCATGGCTGTCCCCCGAGCCCATATCGGGATTCGCCGAGGGTTGCCCACTTCTTGAGTAACTTACATGGACACTTACATTGTAGTTCGTTAGATCGGAGACGTTGCCGAGCTCAATGAGATGGGGCGCTTCATATGGTTTCTTTTCCGTAGTAGTTGTACTCTGATCGTCGTAACAAGACGGATTGGGAGTAGCAGGATTCACAAACAGTCCTCCTCGGGTTACATTGTGCTGTCGTTCAGGCGTTAATAGCCTGCCCATGCTAGCGGAAACAGTTTCTCATACAACCGGATATCAGACAAGACGAAGATTAAAATTTTATCTGTACCTGAACAGCAATAGGACTAAGCTTTTTGGGAAATATTCAAAGAGAAACAGAGTGTGCCAAGTCTAGAGGAGCATAAGGATTGGAGTATCATGCCATTGCCCGTTCGGGTTCGTGGGTGATTTCGTCGGTAAGGCCGGAATACCATCGTTCAAAAAGTGGCCATGGCGCACCGTCGAACGCGACTGGGCCTATGCACTCCACGAATTCTTATGCTCTCCAAACTGGCATATTTAGGCCGGAATGCCTGGCTATTTATGCCTGGCTATTTATGCCCGGCCAGGTGGCAACTTTGGCCCCGAATACTCAATAATGCCCATCTCTGAAGCGTGTGCCCAACGATGTAAACAGAAAAGGAACGTCTCCGGTGTTTTCGGCAGACCTTGGCGTGTAAATTTCTGAAACAATAGTGAGTCTCCGATCAGATCTATTTTCGCCGTCCCAATGGACAGCCATGCATGGGCATCGATGTCTCCTGAGGAATCGTCGGAACTCCTGCGCGCTCCGTATACGGCCGTTGAACGGAGCCCAAACGAGGCAAGACGCGAGCGCAATGACAAGGTGAGGCAGAGGCATGGTGATCCAGCGCGCAGTCGAAATCGGGCGGCTAGTCGGAGCAGTGCGGCTATTTTTGCAATCCTCGCGAGCGTCTCGGGATGTGGGGACGCGACCGTTCCGTTCTCCTGTCGGAAGAGAAACCCACAGTTCCAGCGTGCCGGCAGAAGCCCAAGTCGCGCATCAACGTATAGTAAAATGCACCAGAGCCTGCACAGCTCGATGAGGACTGAAGGGCTAAGGCGCCGAATAGCTCTGAGCTCAGGAAGCATCACCCGCAATAAGTCCTCGCTTCGATAGCGTATCGATGAAAGCGACAACGTCAGCCTCAAGCCTCGCTTCCGGCGCGTCGTATTCGGCGCGAAGAGCAGCTACGACCTTTTCCTGGTCGCCCCACTCTTTGAGCAACTGAAATATCCGCGAGCCAACGGGATTGAGGCCAAAATACCTACCCGTTTTTTCATCGAGAAGTACAAGCTCGTCGTCAAGTCGGCTCACCGCGAGCGATGCAGGTATGCTGATCATGGGTCCTCCCTGAGCGAAAGAGCTTCGATCGTATCGAGAAGATCGTCGAGCGCAAAGCGGCTACTCGGGCGTTTTATAACGAAGAGGGAGACACGCTCGAGGACCTCGGCCGCCTTTCGAAGTCGAGTTCCGGGATCGCCGATACCCGAAAGCGAGTGCATGTGCGCGAGGACGATGCGCAGTTTCGCGTAGCCCCGAACCGCCCTCGATTCCACGGCCTCAACCTCGGCCGCCTCGATGACGAATACTGAATCGAGCGCGGCGGCGCGGCCTTCGGAGCCGGGCTTTACGGAATACTTACCGTCTCGGTCCATAGACGAAGGGGCGGAACGGAGGCCTTTACTCAGGCGATCGAAGGAATCGGAGTTCAGCCGCGCGCGCGTGGCGCCCGCTGGGACCCTTCTTCCCGACTCGATGGCGACGATATCGTCGCACAGGAAGCCCCAGCCGCGTCTGGCGAGCCCCATCGCCGCGGTGGATTTTCCCGCTCCACTATCGCCGAATAACGCTATCGCCCGCCCGTTCCGACTTACCGCCGCTCCATGAAAGGCCAGGATCGATCTCATCTGCAGGACGAACCCAAGGACCATCCGAACGACGATATCCCCCACCTCCGCCTCCGCCCGAGGGCCCCCTATGAGAATGCGGGACTTGCTCACGAGAAAATCCGGCAGGCCCTCCGTGCGGATCAACACTCCCCCTGAATACGGACCAAAGGCTGCCGCACCCGTGACATACGGGAGATTCAGCATCTCGGGCGCGTCGAATCCCCCCACCTGAACCGCAATGACGGGGAGCGCGGCCATCGACCGGATCGGAGGCAGGGGCAGGGCGATCTCCGATTCGATGCCGAGACCGTAGCCGACATAGCGGATCACCCTGCGCTCTCCTTATTGCACCAGCAGCCCGAAGCTGCCGCCAGTGCCACTATTAGTTGATTCGACGAGCAGATAGTAGGTTCCCGGTCCGAGGTTCGCGGTGGCGATTGCGGAACCAGTAGTGGTGCTCGACAGTTGGTACACTTCAGAGCCGTTCGTTTCCTGAACAGGCGTAGAACAGCCAACGTCCTCGAAGAGGGAGAGCCTGATGACGGCGCTGTAGCTCGCGGGGTTCGTACTGCTATCGGCCCATCCGAGGCTTACGGTGGAAGCGGTCGAGACGATGATCTGGTACCATACCGACGAGACCGGCGTGGAACTGCCATTGGAATAGGTCTCGGTGAGGCTATAGGGCGTGTACGTGGTCACGCTCGAATTCGGATACAGGGTATCCTGTAAGAGCATGAACATGCTCGACGACAGGGTATGGTAGCTCGCGTAGACGATCTCCGAAGGCTGGGCGCCCGAATGGAATGCCCTAAAAGCGTAGGTCGTCGGATTGGCGATCGTAGGGGGGGAGGCGGTGTTCCACGCTGCGCCCGTTTCGGGGTCTGCAGGAGTCGTTCCGTAGGTTGCCGTCGTGTATTGAATCGTATCGCCCGGATAGGCTACGACGATGGGCGAACTTCCCGTCTTCATGACGCCATTGCCCGGCGAGACTCGGGGCGTGTCGGCGCGCAGAGTCGCTATCGCGCGCGTCTGGATAGTAGGAGCCGTGCTTCCTTCGACGGTGCCGGGAGCGAATAGGGTGCCGGCGACGACTGCGCAGTGCGGTCCGAAGGTCGCTATCGCCGTGGATAGCGCCCAGGCGCTCCCATTGTAGACTCGTGTTTGCGCATAGCTCGTCGAGTTGGAATCGCTGCCGCCGAACATGACCAACCCATCGGCCGTCGACGCCAGGGCAGGGAAGAGCGCCGCCCCGCCCGCCAGACCGCTGCTCGTCCATGAACCGGGAAGGCCGTTGACATCGGGGCTCGCGGTATACGCTACGTTCACATCGCCGCCGATGACCCAGAACGCACCGTCATAATTCGCGGCGGCATAGCCCTTGCCGGCTGAGGGTAGGGAATTGGCCGCGGCGTACCACTGCCCTAGCTCGTGGTCATTCCAGATCCCGGCATCGATATTCGACGATGTCGTTCCTGTTGCCGTTTCGCCCCCGAACAAGAAGATGCGACCTCCATAGACTACGGGAGCCGCTCCCGATCGGGCAACCGGAAGAGCCCGAGTGTTGGTCGCCCACCCGGAGGTGAATCCGAGGGATCCATCCGAAGTGATCATGGTGAAATAAATAGTATTACTAAGCCCACTCGAAGTCCGCCCGCCGATGACATAGACCATATTTCCGAAGGCAACGCAGGAGGCGAAGGCGAGGCCCTGGGGAAGGCTGAGATCGGAATTCCAGGTACCGAGACTACCACCTGCGCCTACTGCCGCTCGCCAGACCTCGGAACGATAAGCGCCCGAAGCATCGAGGCCGCCAAGAATATAGAGGTTTCCGCCCCAGGAGACAAGGCCGATTCCAGTGGCTTGGAGGGGAGTCGCAGTTGACGCCCACTGGGCATAGAGGATGACATTGGACGAGCCCATGGCAAAGGTTGCTCCGACGGCACGACTGTTCCCCGTTCCATCACTCTTTGTATTCCAGCCGGAGAACGAACAGTTGGTCTTTGTCATCCCGCCGGTGTTGCCCAGGACAGTGACTGCGGATCCCTTTTGGTACTTACTGCTATCGGTCGGAGCACTGCCTGCCGTGGCGCCATTGGCCATATATGTCACGGTATAGGGGCCAAGCGCAGATGTTGTACCCGGAGACGTAGCCTGGGAACAGGCAATGAACGACAATATACCCACACCGAGACAGAGGGGCAGCAGTGGTTTCCTCACACCAAACCCGTACCCAAAGCTACGTTCGTCCGGGGGCACACTTTGTAAAGTCTGTGTTTCGTACTACCGCTCATTCAATTTGCACTCATAGTCGCCTGGCAATTCGTCGTCTAATCCTGACAAAACCTAAAAAGGGTCGCAGGAGATAATACACGAAGATAGGAAGATCGGCGTCCTTAAAAACCTGGAAATCATTGATAGTCGGTGTAACGATCCACGACCAGGTTCGTAGTTTGAGGATGAACTTTCGATGCAACTGGGCTACAGCAATAGTGTTCTTGATAGCAGCTTTATAGTCATTACTGTTTGCCACGCCTTCAACAAATTGCTCGAATGCGCTCGTTGCTATGGAGCGCGCCCTTTTCATTCTCGGCCCTGGCGGTGGTTGGAAGTGCTCGAGAGCGGGTGAAACGAACAACCGTCTTGCAAGAAGCGCGAAGGAGTCCAAGGCATAGCACGGGTCTACGCCGCCCCAGGACCTCATGGGTCCGGAGTCAAAGCGAAGGGACGAGCGCTCCAGCATGACAGCGGCATCGAGTATCCATTGGAGGGCGCACCAAACATGCCGCGCTCCATGAAGAAGGACGAAGAGCGCATGATCATTCCGCTCGAGGGTCGGGAAGGGAATGCCCTCAAAGCAAAGTCGATCGCTCCGCCCAAAGGCTTCTTCGATTCCTATCGGCGCCAAACCGATATCCTTGTCCGACGTCACATGAACCTCGAAGTATGCGGGTATTCCTTTTTTCTTAAAGGCAAGATGGTGGCTCGCCCTATTCAGCACTTTCTGCTTGGCTCTCACTAATTCGGGAAAGAGGGAGATTTCCTCGTACCCTATCGAGGTAAAGGACTCGCTCGCCTGTTTCAAAGATCCTGCATCTACCACGAGATCTATGTCGCGGAATTCCCGGGCACACGGATCTCCGTAGAGCTGGAGGGACAAGGCCGGTCCCTTGACCATCATGACGCGTATCGAGGCCCCCCTCAGGGCCTCGTCGACCCTTCGCCATTCCCTGATGAGCATGGCCGTGGCGGCCGCCCTGGAGAACGCCTCTCGCTTGAGCCGCGCGAAGATGTCGGCCGGAGGCGATGGAGTACGGCCGCTCGAAAAGGCTCGATACGCGAGGCCAAGAACCTTATGTCGATCCGCGGCCTCTACGAAGCCAGCCCAATTAAAGCCGGGCCCTGGTTCGGAGGGGATGGCGTCCATGAGCCCCCGTTCCTTCGCGCAGAGTCCCGTAAGATAGAAAATCTCAGGACTCATGACTATTCCAGCCATCCTCTCCCCCTAATTCTTAACTTTAAACCAGTATCAAGGAAATCAGAAGTACTGCGGAGCGTTCATATCTTCCTGTAAGTTGAGGTGCCGGTGACCCCCATACGTGGCATATTCGGCACCATTCCTCATCAGACCGTAAGATCCTTCACAACTTCTGCGCCCACGTCTTTATCCAGGAGAGCTCCTCGAGGAATATCGCTCTCTCGAGAGAAAACTGATGGCGGGTTTTGCCACGAACGTGTTAGATGACCTCGAGGATCCTGAGGTCGCGCCATAGTTTATCGAAAACGAGCGCAGGGCCGAGGGATTTTGTGCAATGCGCCCTGGTTGAGCCCCCGCGATGGGCATCGATGACCCAGACTGCGGTCGTATGCTTAAGCATGGATCGAACGAGATCGTCTAACTTTCCGGAAAAAGACAGCTCGTCGGCGTGGCCGAGATTGGCTATGACACGTTGTTTGCCTGATGAATCTTTGCGATGTTTTTCCACGATCTAGAAATAAGCGAGGTTACCGGCCTTTTTAATACGAACGAACATGGCGCAGCCTCCATGCACCACTTGAGTTCCAGTTGTTGCGGCTGGCGGGTAACATAATGAAGATCGCCACGTACAAGGCTTACGAGTTCCTGGCGATGACCGAAGGCTCGTCCTTCCGTGTGGCAAGGGCATGAAAGAGAACATTTCGGGGGACGGATTGGTGCTGCAAGGGCCCTGAAACAGGCCTATCGCTTATCAACAAGCTCGGCCGTCCGTTACTTTCTTTTTTGGCTTAGGTGATGGCCAGTAAATCGGGGAGTGATGAGATTCTCTTACACTCCGGGAAGTGGTCGGCTGTCAGAAAACCTCGTTACGAGACAGCCTCAATTGGAGGAAATTTGGTGAGGCCAAAGGCGCCCACCTATTACTGCTTGTATGCGGCCCAAGACGTAGTGTAGGTATCATAAGTACTATACACTGTGGAGCCCGTGCATTCAGTTCCGGAAAACTTTCCAGTTATTTTCCAGCCATAACTATCGGTATAAGTCCACTCGGGACTTGTAAGGGTTGCTGCAATAAGAATTGAAATGCTTCCCTCATCCTCACCCATGCTACAATAAAAATTTTCAACGTTAAGATACGATCCATCTTGTACTACATCAAAATATATATTGGTTCCTACATAGTGTCCTGTTGGAACTCCTGAATAATAGCTCGAGCATCCTGATAAAAAATAAATTGTGGTCAATGCCATTAATATTCTATAGGTCATTTTCATAAGTACATCCGCCTCCGATTACATTAGCCTAGATATCAAACGAAGACAAAATAATTTCCACCACGATGAGCCGAAGTAGCAATGGTGAACGTAGAATAAACCGGTGACTAGCATTGATGGGCCTTCTTTGCCAGTTCACTCCATTTGTAGTATGATATCAGGCATGGAGTCAAGTGATCTATTATTTATTAATAATATGCTCAGCTATCCTATTATTATGTAACGTTTCCCTCAAAACTCCGTTCATTCTTGTCTTATTCTTGATAGGATCAAATATATGAAAAGGACCTTGGCATGCATATTTTACAAGGATCTGTGTTTTACTCGTTATGGGTCTAATTCCCTACAGCTCTGCTGTGCTATGTCTAACGTGTAGAAGGACAATTCTATAGAACACACCTCCGCAATGATGTCCGAGATATAAAGAGCATAAACAACTGCTATACAAATAAACTGACTGCATACCTCGGAGCTTTGCTCTGGGGTAGTTTATTTCTGCCATTTTTGCAGCTGTATGCCTTTCGGCGGCAATTTGATTTGATCAGCCTTTTCTCGTCGAGCTTTTTCAACATGGTTCTGCATGCCTTGTCCTTGAGCTGGCCCGTCAGCGTTTGCCTTTCCCATCGCTGGCACAGTTCTCGCAAGATCGTCCATCGTGTGTTTTTCACTCGCAATGCTGTGAGTTCATTAATCTTTTGGATGCTTCCCCAAGTGAGTTCGCAGCCCTGGACGATGATGGTGCCATCCATGCTGGGATGATAGCAAAGTTTAAAATCGGAGTTCAGTTCTAAAACGCAATTTTTAGGGAGTTGTTCCTGTACAGTTACGGGAAAAAATAAGATTCTATTTTTTGACTTGTCAATACCTCATTCCACTCTGCATACTACTCCCGTTTCAAAACTCCGTTAAATCGCCCGAAATGACACCACAATGTAATTTTAGGAGGCCATTTGTGAATACTGCCATCCCTGATCCATCATGTTTCGAGGATAAGAGCGCCGCCACAAAAAAGAAACCCTATGAAACGCCCCAGCTCATCGAGCTAGGCAATGTAGTTGACCTGACAAACTACTCGGTTAGCGTCCATGTAAGCAGCGTAAAGAACTCTGGTGAGAGTCAGAGGAGCCATGGGCAGAACTCGGGTGACAGCTATGAAGCGTAAGATCCGCGTATACTGCCTTCTTAGTTTCTCGGTTCTCGTCCTGGGGATTACTGCTTGCTCGAATGGGGTTCAAAACACCGCCAGCCAAGCCACTGGCGCGACAATAGCGTCGAGCACGGAACAGAGTATTCCTGTCACCGTAACCTGGAAGGGAGGAATCTTAGCTAATACTTCCTTAGCGCGAAATCTGGATCCTAGCGTGTGTACGGTCGCAATCAGAGTCTACGATGCCTCGAGCGGGGCCGAGGAGGGGACGGGAAGCCTCAACTCGCTTGGAACTGGAAACGGGTTTGCTGGAACAATTATTGTTAATGAAACAGGCATCGTTGTATTTGAGGCGATCGCTTGTTGCTCTAGTGGGAGCGTACTAGACGTAGCCAGGTCGAACTACACGGTGACGGGCACGAATGACAAAGTTACGGTTGCTGCTAGCCCAGTCATCCTCGAGGGTGGATCGATCCAAGGTGCGGCGCTTTCGCTCTCAACCGCAGTGAAAACTATAAATAGTTCGAATTTCAGTCATCCAAATTCTTTTACAACCGATGGGACGAACCTATATGTCACAGATGCCGACGCTGAAACCATTAGCAGGATCGTGATCTCCACAGGGACGGTGTCGACACTTGCGGGAGCGGAGTGGAGTTCCGGATCTAACGATGGCACGGGGATAGGAGCCTTTTTTAATGAACCTAGTGGAATTACAACGGATGGGACAAACCTCTATGTAGCAGATACTAACAATCAAACTATCCGCAAGATTGTGATATCGACTGGTGTGGTGACGACACTCGCGGGGAAGGCGTTGACCAGCGGACATGCTGACGGCACGGGGACGGCAGCAACATTTTTTTACCCAGAGGGAATCACCACTGATGGAACGAATCTCTATATCACGGATAATCAAAATTGCACCATTCGCAAAATTGTGATCTCGACCGCAGTAGTGTCGACACTCGCGGGAACGGCAGATAACTCGGGGCGATCTGATGGTACTGGAGCCGCAGCGTCTTTCAGTTATCCAGTAGGAATCACGACCGACGGGACGAACCTCTATGTCGCGGATAATCAAAATGGTACCATTCGCAAGATTGTGATCTCAAATTCAGTGGTGACGACTTTCGCGGGAACAGCGGGTTATGTCGGATCTGTTGATGGCACAGGTGCCGCTGCAAAGTTTGGCAACCCTTATGGTATCACAACCGACGGGAACAACCTCTTTGTTACGGATGAAAGCTACGACAATATCCGCCAGATTGTTATCTCGACTGCTTTGGTGACGACAATCGCGGGGGCGGCGGGGTCTATGGGATATGCCGACGGAACCGGGGCTGCAGCGACGTTCGACTATCCAGAGGGAATCACGACCGACGGGACAAACCTTTATATTGGTGATGATGGGACTGGACGTATCAGAAGAATCCAGTAAGATAAAATTATTATAAACCACCATAGTATATCTGACACCTTTTTGCAGTATGTACCAATTTTTCATACGAAACATTGGCACATACTGATTGTCCAACAAAGGGTGACTCCCATAGTCATGCAGTAATCGCTAAGAGATGGTTATCGGTTAAGCCCGCGATCTTCAACCGGAACAAAGGAAGTTCTATTTTTTGTACACTTCTTTTCGATCCCCAATTTTTACGACGAGGATCAGAATCCTCTCATCGTTTATCTGGCATACAAATCGAAGCGACCCACGGCGATACTTCCAATATTCGCTGAGTTTGCCTGAGAGAGCCTCCCCAATACTTCGAGGATTTTCCAATTTGGGGAGTTCGTCATTGAGAAACTTAAACGCCCGTTCTCTAGTTTGTTTATCAAATTTTCCCAACGCCTTTTCAGCGGGGGCAAGGATTTCTACTCTATAGCCCATATTCTCGAGCTACTTCTTCGATTGGCCTCGCCGTTGTTTTACCGGCCAAGTAGTCGCCATAAGCCTTCTCAGCTAGGTAAAGGTCTTCTAAGTCTTCAAGGTGGAGCTCGATGGCTTCTCGGGCATAATAACTTTTCGTCCTCCCAGTTTTCTTAGCAAGCTTTTCGAGTCTGTCCTCCACCTCGACGGGTAACCGCAAAGACAGCATAGTAGCCCCCTTGTCATACAAGTATGACAAGGGGTTGAAATAAAAACAAGCTCTTACCTATTAAAGATCAAAAAACGGGATTGACAATCATGCATTGATAATGCAACATTATAAATTAGGGGTGAGGCAATGGATAATCAAAAGGACGAAGTGACCCGCGCCTTAGCGGCATATTTTCGAAGCGGTGGAGGTGACCAGCCGAGCCAGGATAAAAGCGGTATCGAGAAATATGGCGGAAAAGTATATGTATGCCTCCGCTCCGCCCGTGGTCTACTCGCAGCCTATCGAGTTAGAAATGATGGATCCTTGAAGAGGCTAAAAAGATTTCCTGAAGGAATGATAGAGCAATAAGGAGACCGGCGGGGGTATTTTATGAAGATCATTTCAATCGCAAGCTTAAAGGGCGGCGTAGGCAAAACCTCCCTCGCTCTCTTCCTTGGGCAGGCAATGGCCTACAAGGGGAAGCGGGTTCTGTCGGTCGACCTGGACCACAACAACAACTTGACCGACTTCTATCTCCGGGATACGGATCCAGATGTACTCGAGAGTCACAACGTCTACCACGCCCTAACCGGGTCAAAGCCGGTCTCAACTTGTATCTTCCCTTCCGAGTTCAATATCGACATGCTGCCGGCTACGCCGACCGTAGCAAAAATCGGTTTGGAGCTTGCGCGGGATCCGGGTGCTCTTTTGCGCTTCCCCTCGGCCCTCCGCCGGCTCGACTATGAGGTGGTCATCATCGACACCCCGCCGGCTCTCTCCTTCGAATTGACCGCGGCGCTCTATGCTGCCGATCTCATCCTCTGTCCGGTTGCCTGGAGCCGCTGGACCGTCCAAGGTTTCAACCTCTTGGCGGAGGAATGTGCGCATGTCTCGGAAGGGACTGGTCGTCCTCTTGTGGTTCACGTCGTCCCTTCGATCGTCATTGACTCCGAGGTGGAGAAGCTAGAGAAACTCGACTCCTGGACCATGACGGCCGGGAAAATATCGAAGAGCACCGCGATCAAGAATGCCGGATCGGCCGGCTCCGCCTTGCGCGCGGCCTCAAAATCGTGGGAGGAGTTCAACGCCCTAGCAGACGAGGTGCTACGATGAGCAAGAAAGCAGACGAAGCCATCCTCCACGGCCCTCCCCGCGCGGGGACAGGGACCTTTAAAGCGGCAGCCATAGAGGTGGAAACGAAGCGCGCCGAAGGGCTCGAGCTATCTGAGATCCTCTACAAACCTCTCAGTTTTTTTAAGCCAAACGACGAGAACCATGTATTCGACGCGGCCAAGGAAGCTTCTCCGAATTACTGGCAGGATCTCAAGCGGGACATCCGGGAAGCCAAGGCCATCATCAATCCGGTCATCACCCTCCAGGATGGGACACTCCTTGAAGGGCATTCGCGCATCAAGATTGCGCGCGAACTCGCTGCCGAAGGACTGGACCTCGGAAAGATTCCGGTCCGCCTTGTCGCCTCGCAAATAACCCCCGAGGAAGTGAAGCGCCGCGTCTACCTTGGCAACCTTTCTCGTTTTGAACTCGATGAAGACACTCGCCTTGCTCTTTATGCCGAGATATGGCCTGAATTCTATAAGGCCCCGCCAAGCAAGGGAGGGCGGCCAAGTGGAAACGGTGCAGCCGTTGCACAGTTTCGGATGACGGCCGAGGAAGTAGCCAAAGAGACCGGGAAAAGCCCCCGGCAGACGAAGTACGATAGGGCGGTCATCGTAGAGGCAGCCAATCTGGCTACAGCAAAGGGGAAGCTCTCGCCCGGTCCGGAAGAGATCCGCTCCGCCCGTGAGAAAAAGGCGGCCCCGCGGCGTAAGCCGGTCCAGGCCTCCGCCGCTGACCCATTCACCCAGCTGGCCATTCAGCTTGAAAAGAAAATATCAGAAATAAATGAGCGAGCCAACAGCGCACCCACTACGGCCAAAGGCAAGAAATCTCGCGAATACCTTCTTGGCCACGTCGATGGGCTGACCGATGCTCTTGTCTCCGTCAACCGGCTACGCCATAAGGCGCCAAAAAAATAAGAGTCAAGAACGTGCACAAGAAAGTCCGCTATTATGGGCGAGGAAGCACAGGGGCATGAAAAGGGAAAGAAACTTTTTTTGCCATTGCGCG
>CAZSIW010000022.1:0-13938 GCA_964606755.1 uncultured Elusimicrobiales bacterium
CTTCAAGGACTCTATTACGGGTTTGCCGATATTCTCCAACGCTGTTATAGATTTCGTCCGCAAATTTTCATCTTTATTCCCCAACTGCGCTATCAGTGATGGGATCGACTTCTCATCCTTCAGTATTCCCAATGCGTCTATCGCTGCCAGCTTCACATCTTCCGCTTTATCTGTATCTAGAATTCCTGTCAAATAAGGCGTTGCTCTTTTGTCGTTAAGTTTACCAAGATCAGTTATCGCTTTAAGCCTCACATTAACATCTGGGCTCTTCAGATCCTTGACCATCGCGTCAAAATCCCTTACAGGTTGTTTCGGCTGGGTTAAGGACTTCAACATATCTTCGCCGCCTACTTTGGCGATTACTATTTCGGCTGACTTTTTTACGTTAGCGTCCTTATCAGCTAGTTTTGGTTTCAATGGTTCTATCACCGGTTGACCAATATTTTCAAGCGCTGTTACAGATTTGGCCCTTATGTTTTCATCCTTGTTCCCGAGCTGCGATATCAGTGATGGGATCGCCAATTCATCCATAAGCATCCCCAAAGTGTCTATCGCTGCCAGCTTAACTTCTCCCGATTTATCGCTACTCAATATACCCGTTAGGTAGGGCGTTGCTCTTTTATCGTTAAGTTTGCCAATATCAATTATCGCTTTTAACCTCACCTTAGCATCCGGGCTCTTTAGGTCCTTGACCATCGCGTCAAAATCCCTTACTACCACAGTTTGTTTAGGCTGGGTCAGCGACTTCAGCATGTCCTCGCCGCCCACCTTCGCGATTATCAGCTCGGCTGATTTCTTTACGTTAGTATCTTTATCAGCAAGCTTAGGTTTTAAGGGCTCTATTACGGGTTTACCGATATTCTCCAATGCTGTTATAGACTTTGTCCTTAAGCCTTCATCTTTGCTGCCAAGCTGCGATATCAGTGATGGGATCGCGGACTCATCCATGAACATACCTAAAGCATCTATAGCTGCCAGCTTCACCTCACTGGCCTTATCGGTGTCTAAAACACCTGTTAGATATGGCACAGCCCTCTTGTCCGCAAGCTTATTAAGGTCAGCGATAGCTTTCAACCGCACTTTAGCATCTGGGCTCTTCAGATCCTTGACCATTGCGTCAAAGTCCCTTACCAGCACAGCCTGTTTCGGCTGGGTAAGCGACTTAAGCATATCCTCGCCGCCAACCTTGGCGATTATAAGCTCGGCTGACTTTTTCATATTAGCATCTTTATCAGCAAGTTTCGGCTTCAACGGCTCTATTACAGGTTTACCAATATTCTCCAGTGCAGTTATAGATTTCATCCTTAAGCCTTCATCTTTACTGCCAAGCTGAGATATCAATGATGGAATTGCGGATTCATCCATAAACATTCCCAAAGCATCTATAGCCGCCAGCTTCACCTCACTGGACTTATCGGTGTCTAAAACGCCTGCCAGATATGACACAGCCCTCTTATCTGCAAGTTTGTCAAGATCAGCTATGGCTTTCAGGCGCACTTTAGCATCTGGGCTCTTTAAATCCTTGACCATCGCGTCAAAGTCCCTTATCGCCACCACCTGTTTTGGCTGAAGTGACTTCAGCATATCCTCACCGCCAACTTTAGCGATTATAAGTTCAGCCGATTTCTTTACGTTCACATCTTTGTCCACAAGTTTCGGCTTCAATGGCTCTATCACCGGTTGACCTATATTTTCAAGCGCTGTTACAGATTTGGCTCTTATGTTTTCATCCTTGTTCCTGAGCTGCGATATCAGTGATGGGATCGCTGACTCATCCATAAGCATCCCTAAAGCATCGATCGACGCCAGCTTAACTTCAACTGACTTATCTGTGTCCAAAATGCCTGTTAAGTAGGGTGTCGTTCTCTTATCATTGAGTTTACCAAGATCAGCTATTGCTTTCAGCCTCACTTTCGCGTCGGGGCTCTTAAGCTCTTTGACAATCGCATCAAAGTCCCTGACAACCTGTTTAGGCTGGGTTAAGGACTTAAGCATGTCTTCGCCACCCACCTTCGCGATTATCAGCTCGGCTGATTTCTTTACGTTCACATCTTTGTCCACAAGTTTCGGCTTCAATGGCTCTATCACCGGTTGACCTATATTTTCAAGCGCTGTTACAGATTTGGCTCTTATGTTTTCATCCTTGTTCCTGAGCTGCGATATCAGTGATGGGATCGCTGACTCATCCATAAGCATCCCTAAAGCATCGATCGACGCCAGCTTAACTTCAACTGACTTATCTGTGTCCAAAATGCCTGTTAAGTAGGGTGTCGTTCTCTTATCATTGAGTTTACCAAGATCAGCTATTGCTTTCAGCCTCACTTTCGCGTCGGGGCTCTTAAGCTCTTTGACAATCGCATCAAAGTCCCTCACAACCGTTTTCGGCTGTGTCAGTGACTTCAACATATCCTCACCACCTACTTTCGCAATTATTATTTCTGCTGACTTCTTAACGTTAGCGTCTTGATCTGCCAGTTTCGGCTTCAACGGCTCTAGTACTGGTGCTCCGATGTTCTCCAACGCAAGTATCGACTTGGTTCTTATGCTGTCAGATTTATTCCCTAGCTGCGATATCAGTGAAGGGATCGCGGCCTCATCAATAAACATTCCTAAAGCGTCTATAGCTGCCAGCTTCACGTCTTCCGACTTATCGTTGTCAACAATACCTGTTAGATATGGCACTACTCTTTTGTCACCAAACTTTCCTAGATCCACTATCGCTTTCGTCCTCACCTTCGCATCGGGGCTCTCAAGCTCTTTGACCATCGCGTCAAAGTCCCTCACGGGCTTCGGCGGCCGTGTCAGCGACTTCAGCATGTCAGAGCCGCCAACTTTCGCAATTATAACCTCGGCCGATTTTTTTACGTTAACGTTTTTATCAACGAGCATAGGCTTCAAAGGGTCTATTACAGGTTCGCCTATCGATATTAGAGCCGCTGTAGCCTCTTTGCGGACAGAATCGTTAGTGGTGGCCAAGAGACCGATCAGCTGGTCAATAGCGCCCGTAAATTTCAATGCACCAACAGTTTTAATTGACTTAATCGTTATAGCAGGATCCAGATCGGACAGGGTCTTTAAGAGCAAAACCCCAACAGATTGATCATTGATCTTCTCAAGTACGGACACCACTCCCATTCTTGTAGCTGCGTCTCTAGACTCAATAGTTTTGGCGAGGACATCCAGATCGGATGTCCCTCTCGAAACAAAAAATGAAGCTGTCGCGGATTTGAGATCTGAATCTTGCGAACCCAAATATTTCGCTATAGTATCGGCACCTGACAAATCGCCTATATTGATGAGCGCCATGATTATGTTCTTTTCAAGTTCTTTCGTAACATCCGGGCCGGAAAGAGCTTCGATCAAAAAAGGCACTGTTTTCGGATTTTTCAATTTTGCAAGTTCAGCGACCGCTCTTAACCTGACTTCAACTTTCAGGTTTTTTAGGTTGCGCAGGATTTTATCAAAGTCTTCCTTGTCCACTATCGTTTTTGCGATATCAGACCCGCCCACGTCTTCAAGGATCCTCTTAGCCATATAACTGACGTCCCTGTTAGGATCGTCGAGTTTTTTCGTCATAGTTTCTATTACCGGCTTGCCGATATTGACAAGCGCCCTCGCGACGGCGTCTCTGACGCGCGGACTTTTTACGTACATCATGTTGGCAAGAGCGTCTATAACGGAGCTGTCGCCCAGCATGCCGAGAGAGGAGATCGCCGCCAACTCCAATTCTTCGTCAACATTGTTTTCTTTCGCAACCTTGATAAGGTAAGGGCTGGCGCGCCTGTCGCCAAGTTTGCCGAGGTTATTAGCGCCCAAAACACGTTTTTCCAAAGAAGATTCATCGTTCAACTGTCCTAAGAAAACCTCGAAATCAGATTTGATTTCCTGTCTTTTTATGGCGACTTTTCCAGATTTGATCATGTCGATAGCACGAGCAGTGTATGTCCGAACGTTCCTGTTCGAGTCGTTCAATTTAGGTGTTAGCGCACCCAAAACAGCGCTGCCCATCGAAGCCAGCGAGTCTACCGCCTCATTCCGCAGGTCTGTCTCATTCGATTTGAAAAACTCCACAAGCGAATCGGCAGTCTTCACGTCTTTTATCTGGCCTAGCGCTCTAATCGCCTCTATCTTCACATCACGGTTCGGATCATCAAGCATTCCGATCAAAGAACTAACGGTAGCAACATCAGCTATCCTGCCAAGAGAATTAACGGCGCTCCTGCGCACACTTTCATCGCCGTCTTTTAGCGCCCTTACGAGATACCTGATAGCCCTCCTGCTCTTAAGCCTTCCCAGTGTTTCGCAGGCGAGAGCGCGGACATTCCTGTTAGGATCATTTGTCATTTTTATCAAAAGTTCTACCAGCGGTTCGCCGATTTTGTACAACTCGTCCCATGCTCCTATCGCGCTGTAAAAATAAAGTTTTTCGTTCATGCCGCTGGGCTGCCAGCCGAGTGATTGCAGAGCATAGGCGGCCTCGACGCTTACCCGCTTGTCTTCGCTGGGAAGATAGGCAACTATTTTGGAAGTTATCTGCTTGTCATCCTTATCTCCGATTATTCCGAGCGCCTCTATAACGTTAACCTTTTTCATGTTCCTGTCGTCCAGGGAGCTCAGAAGCATGGCGATCGTGCCCGAATCGGTCGTTATTCTGAAAGAGTCTTTTGCCTTCTGTCTCAAGGCTTTCTCGTCTCCGTCAGTCCTGGTTATTGACGCGGAATAATCCCTGCCGGGGTTTATTTGCTGTAACAGCCGGTAAGCGCGATACCTGAGATAAGGGTTCTCTGACCACAGCGTTTCAAGCAGTTCTTTTTCAGAGTATCGCTTTAGCGTGAGCAGCGCATCCTCCGCTTCCCAGCGCGTAAAAACATTCTCATCATCAAGCAGCTTTATTAATTCACTTACCCCGGCGTCATCGTATTTTACGATCGAATCCTTCGCTTGTTCGCGCACATGCTTATCGGGGTCTCTTAATGCGTCTATCAGCACAGGAACATACAGAGGGTCTTTGTTCAAGCCAAGTTGCCAGACAGCGATCTCCCTTGTTTTTGGGTCCTTGTCCCTCGCGGCATTGATGATCACGTCCGCCGCCTTATCGTTGTACATTGACCCGAGAGCTTCTATCGCTTTTTTTCTTACGTCCCTGTCTTCTTCTTTGTTCATAAGATCCAGGAGCGAATTGAGAGCTTTTTTGCCGCCGATCACTCCGATGGCTTCAACGACCATACACCTGTTTTCCCAGTCTTCATCACTGTTAAGGGCCTTTATTAGATCGTCAAGTAAAACGGATTTGTTAGCGGGCTTCATCGTGACCAGCTGACCCAGGGCGAACTGCCTCTCGACTTCGTTGCGTGACAACAATTCGGGTATCGTTATGGCGTAAAGCTGAAGGATCCCTGAAAGAGACACGACCATCACTACTGCGATAGTTTTTAAAATAGCGGGCTTGTTGATCATTTGTGCTTTTTACCTCTTTAACAGCCTGCCGACCTTGAAAATTCCGGCAAACTTGTCGAATACATTTTTATCCTTGAACGCCGGCTTGATCTCAGGAAGCTTCTCCATCGCCGATTCGTAGCCTTTTTGGACGAGAAAGTCGATCTTGTCAAAATTCGTCCAATGGATATGCTTTACGGGTGGCGCGATGACTACCGCCGCGGATCTGAGATTATATTCATTCAGGAGTGCGCCGGTAATATAATTTGACCTGTTCAGTATCTCGTTAGCCTTTTCCGGTTTCTCCCAGCGCATCACTTTGCTTTTGACGTCGCAAGCGACGATAAAATCCGAACCCAGCATCTCGGCAGCCTTTACCGGAGTTACGTTGACAGAGCCTCCGTCGTTGTAGTATATCCCGTCTATTTCAACCGGAGGGAAAACGCCCGGTATCGCGCTCGATGCCAGCACGGCTCTTCTCAAAGACCCGCTGGTAAAAACTTTCTCTTTTCCGTTCGTGAGGTCCGTCGCCACGCACGAGAAACATATCCTGGTTTTTTTTATATCTATGTCAGGAAGGAGGAGATTGATGAACTGTTCAAGTTTTTTTTCGGGGAGATAAGAATACTTCGCCTCGCCTATTATCCTCATTATGCCGTCTATGATAAGCGCCTTTGTCCTGGGAAGAAAACCTTTCTCGGGCTCTTTGTCCGTATCCTTGAAATAGTCGATCCGCAAATTGGCAAAAAGAGAACCTGTCAATACGTTTCTGATCTTTGTTTCCACAAACCTTATGTCAGGTTCTACTGCATAACAGGCGCCGATGATAGCCCCCATCGAAGTGCCGGATATGCAATGGATAGGCATCCTGCTGCCTTCCACGGCCCTCAGTATGCCCAGGTGAGCAAGCCCCCTTGCTCCGCCGCCGCCCAGGGCAAGACCAATTTTTTTAGCCATTCGAATCTCCATCCAACTGTCCGCACGCGGCTCCGATATCTTTTCCTTTTGCCTGCCGTATTATCGCGATCAGCCCGCTTCTTGTCAGGACGTCCCTGAACTTTTGCACGGCGAATTCATCCGGAGAGCTCCATCTGGAGCCTTCGCATTGATTATACGGGATCAAATTCACCTGGACCGCATCTTTACTGCAGGTCAATTCCCTGAGTAATTTAACCAATTTTTGAGCCGAATGTAAAGTATCGTTTACTCCTGATATTAATATATATTCCACAGTCAATCTGCTCTTATCGTGCCGTGAATACTCCACAGCGGCTTTGAGCATTTCCCTGACATCGGAACTAGACCCCCGCGGCATGAGTTTACGCCTGGTTTCATCGTCTGGAGCGTGTAGCGACAGGGCCAATCTAACCCCCAGCCTTTCACCCTTAAGTTTCTGTATCATTGGCACAAGCCCCGATGTCGAAATAGTCACGTGGCGTTTTCCGATCCCGAGCATCTGGGGGTCTACTATGGCCTTAACGGCCGAAACGACGTTATCGTAGTTCAACAACGGCTCTCCCATGCCCATAAAAAGTACACCGTCCACCTT
Organism: uncultured Elusimicrobiales bacterium; assembly: GCA_964606755.1. GTDB lineage: Bacteria > Elusimicrobiota > Endomicrobiia > Endomicrobiales > CAZSIW01 > CAZSIW01. The sequence continues at coordinate 6,986 of CAZSIW010000022.1, forward strand.
TTTGTTGGTATAATGTTCTACCTGAAATATCTCTTCAATCATCTCGCCTTTTGAAAGGTTCCTTTTGAATTTTGTCCTGCCGGACCAGCAGAAAGAGCACGAAACCGAACATCCGATCTGCGAAGATATGCACACGACGTTCCGGTCTTTCCGGGGCAGAAAAACGCACGGCACGATCTCTCCGTCCGAAGCCTTGAAATCGAATCTGGTGGTTCCATCGATATCAGAAACTTTTTTTGAAACAAGCTCCAGTGTCCTCAGGGAAAACTGTCTGTCAAGCTTGTTCCTCAGATCGGCAGGCATGTCGCTGCATGAAAGGAAAGCCGGAACCCTTTTCTGGTAGGCCCATTTGACGATCTGTTTAGCCCTGTAAGTCGTCTGTCCGCAGTCGCGCACAAAAGCGTCGATCTCAGAATATGGCGTGTCAAGCAGATATTTTCTTTTGGTCACTCTTTCCTCTTAAGTCTCGCTGCAAAAAACCCATCAATCCCAAGCTCGTGCGGGTAAGTGCGCAGGTAGCGCTTATTGAATATCGGTTCTTTTATGCTTACGGGTATGGCCTCGAAATTTCCATGCTTTTCAATAAACCTTTTTACTACTTCTTCTCCCTCATCCGTCTCGGAGCTACATGTAGAGTAGACAAGGATGCCGCCGATCTTCAGGTGTCTCGAGGCGGATTCAAGAAGTTTAAGCTGTAGAGCCGGCATGCGGACAGAAACATCTTCCCTTTCCCTGTTCCATTTTATATCAGGTTTTCTTCTTATTACACCCAGCCCGGAACAGGGCGCGTCAAGCAGGATCCTGTCGGCTTTCATCTCAACGATGTTCAGTATGTCCCGCTTTATAAAGGTAATATTCTCGCAGCCAAGACGCCTGATATTCTCTTCTGCGATCTGCAGTTTCCTGTCATCGCTGTCCACGGCGTAAATATAAAGATTTATTCCCTGTAATCTGGGCGATGTAGGAGGTTTTCGTGCCGGAGCCGCAGCACAGGTCGAGAATCACTTCGCCGGGCATAGGAGTCAACACCTGGGTCACCAACTGGGACGACTCATCCTGCACAGTAAAAAAACCTTTTTTGTAAGATTCCAGTTTTCCGAGTTCAGGTTTTTTTTCAAAATATAGACAGTCGTTCGAGAACCTGGCGTATTCGCACTCGAACCCTTCGTTCTGCAGCTGTTTTCTAAGAACCTCGCGCGTCACCTTGAGAGTGTTGACCCTGATGCTCAGTTTCCCCTGCGAGTTGTTCGCGGCGCACAGGTCCATTGTCTGAGCCTCGCCGAACCTCTTTATCCACCGCGCCACCATCCATTCAGGATGCGAATACAAAAGAGATATCCGTTTTACCGGCTCTAGTTTGTTGATCTTGCCGATAATATCTTCTTTTTTCCTGGTGAACTCCCATAAAACGGCATTAACAAATCCTTTTATTTTCTTATTGTTTCCGCAGAGCGCGACACTCTCGTTTACGGCCGCGTACGCGGGCACCCTGTCACTTATGTAAAAAAGCTGGCATATGCCAAGCCTGAGAATGTTATTTGTTTTATTGTCTATCCTGGAATTATTTTTTGCCAGTTGAGAGATGATATAATCCAGAGTGTTAAGCCGGGAAACCACCCACCAGACGAGCTCCCTTGTAAATCCCTTTGATACAGGAGAACCGGCGCGGGTCTTAGAAAACATTTTATCGGTAAGAATAGAGAGATTTGACTCTTTAGGAGTGTAACCGCTTAAAATATTTAGTGCCAGATTGCGTGATTCAGACATCAGTTTAGACTCACTGCGTTTTCCATTTTAATTTAATAGCACAAGAACTAATAAAGAACCTTTGGCAGCTTGTAGCCGCTTACGCTCATCTCCTGAGCGATATTCTCCAGTTTTTTTATCCTTTCTTCAACAGGGGGATGCGTCGAGAAAAGATTTACAAGCGACCTGCCGCTCAAGGGGTTGACAATGAACATATGCGCGGTCACGGGGCTTGTTTCTAGCGGTTTTCTTTTCGCGCCTTCAGCGAGTTTTCTTAACGCGCTCGCCAGAGCAAGAGGTTTTCCGCACATCCTCGCGCCTGTGTCGTCAGCCTGATATTCACGTGAACGCGAGATCGCCATCTGTATTATCATAGCTGCTACAGGAGCTATTATCGCTATCGCGATCATACCCAAAGCATTCGAGTTCCCTTCCCTGTCACGCGAGCCGCCGCCAAAAATAGCAGCCCACTGCGCCATCCTTGCCAGCATAAAAATAGCGCCGGCAATGGTCGCCGCGATACTGGCTATCAGTATGTCTCTGTTGCGCACATGCGAGAGCTCGTGAGCGATAACCGCCTCAAGCTCATTGTCGTCAAGGAGATCAACTATCGGCCTTGTGACCACGACAGCAGCGTGCTGCGGGTTTCTGCCGGTGGCAAAAGCGTTCGCTATCGGCATATTAGCGGTGTAAAGTTTCGGCATTGGGATCTGCGCCGTCATGGTTAGCCGTCTTACCACGGAGTACACCTGAGGCCATTCCGTTTCCTTGATCTCTTTAGCGCCGTACATCATCAGGACTATCTTGTCCGAAAACCAGTAAGAGACAAAATTCATCACCCCGGCAAACACCAGGGCCATCATCATTCCGCGTTCACCCGTAAAAGCATAACCTATCCCCATCAAAAGCGCGGTCAGGCCAAGCATCAATATGAATGTTTTCATTGCGTTCATTTTACCTCCGAACTAACAGAGAATAGAGAAAAGAGATTAGAGAATAAGGAAATGAGTCTTTTATCTTTGTTTCTGTCGTTTTTCTCTTACCCCTATTCTCTTTTCTCTGCTGTTATTATACTACTTTAAGAAAAGCTCTTCAACTTTAATATCAGGGTTACGATAACGCTTCCTGCCCTTGCTCTTGCCATACTGTATAGCTTCTACCGGGCACCATTGCAGACAACCCATGCAGTGCTCGCATTTGTGAAGCCACTGGGGCTTATTGTCCACGAGCTTTATGTTCGATACAGGGCAAACCTTTTCGCACAAGCCGCAACCGGTACAGGAATCCTCAAGCACGAACTTTTTGTCGAACCCGTGGACCTTCGGCATGCTCATGTTATACACTAGCCCCGACAACAGCCAGCTGAACAAAAAAGCGCCTCTGTCGATTTTTCCTTTTTCACCGCTCTTTATGATCGCCGCGATATCTTTTATTTTGGCCCTTTCTTTTTCAAACATTCCCCTCTGTTTCTCATCGGGTTTTGCGCCGTACATAGGTGTATAATTCCCGGGCATCTGCACGCCAAAACCGCCAGCGAGCTCAAGGCCATTCGCCTTTAGCAGTTTTTCCGCCTGAGTGTGTACGGCCATAGCCGTACCGCCGTACGTAACCAGCGTGAAGATATATTTATTCCCCGCCGGCTTAAGTTTGTTTATGAACTCCACCACTATGCTCGGAAATCCCCACATATACACGGGAAATACTATTCCGAGTTTGTCGCAGTTCTGGTCGATCTGCCCGGTTGACATCGCCTTCGCGATAGACAACAGCTTCGCATCGCCAAGTTCGCCAGCCAGGTCTTTTGCCGCCTTTAAAGAATTTCCAGTAGAAGAAAACCAGTAAAGATTTGTGGTCATAAAGCCTCCTGTTTTAAAGCGTCTTCGTAAACCGCAAGCGTTTTGGAAACAAAATCCGACTTCCTGAATAATTTTACCCTCTCGCGGCCTGACGCAATGAGTCTCTCCCTCAAAGCGCCGTCCGAAATAACACTATTGATCTTGTCCGCCAGCTCGTTTTCGTTGCGTGGGTCCACCATCACCGCAGCCTCGCCCGCGACTTCCGGCAGAGACGACACATTGGAAGTTATCACAGGGCACCCGCACGCCATGGCCTCGAGCACCGGAAGCCCGAACCCCTCGTAAAAAGTAGGAAAAACAAACACATCAGCGCCGGCGTAATATTCGATGATATCATCGCTCTTTATATCATGCATCCTCAAGACCTGATCATTAAGCCCGTTCTCGTTTATAAACTTATTAACTGCCTCGATATACGCGGGCTGGCCTTTACCTATCAATATAAGTTTGTGCTCGATACCGTATTTCTTCTTAACGATCAGGAACGATCTAAGAAGGCCCAGCACGTTCTTGTGCGGCCTTATAAGCCCTACATAGAGAATATATTTTCCATATCTCTGCTTCATAACACTTCCATCGCCCTTATACTTCATGTACTGATCGCTTATCGGAACAGAGATAACGGACACTTTTCCAGGATCTGTCCCGCAATACTTTAACAGGTCGTTCTTTGTGCTATTGGAATCAGCTATTATCTTTTCAGATTTGCGCGCAACAATCCACATCAACAGGCTGGCATACCAATAAGCTATTCTGTTGGGCAGGTACTCGGGGAAAATTATATGGATCAGGTCGTGGACGGTCGTGACAAGTTTGGCGCCGGAAAAAACGGGAACGTTATAGTGCGGGCTGTGGAACAGATCCACTTTAGCCTTCCTGATCAGCCCGGGCAGACAAAGCTGTTCCTTTATTCCGTATATCGGGAACACCGCTTCCACTATTTCGAAACCGTATTTACCGAGCTTGTCCCTGTCCCCAAATAAAACGATCTCGTGCACGGTATTGCCTTTAACGTTAGCCAGGAAGTTCCTGAGGTAAGTGCCTATACCGGAATTTTCTATCATCCTAGCGTCTATGCCTATCCTTGCCATTTTTCCCTCAATTCGCCGCCGCTGCCGTATCAGCAAAAATATTTTTGAATTCGTCCAGAATTTTTGTCAGGAAATCGACACCCTTCTCGCCGAGTTTCTTCAGGTCGAAACGCACGCAGTACAGCTCGCCCTTTACGAATTGTATCTTATCCTGGTACCGGGCCGCCAGCCCCGCTATCGCCTCGCCGGACACCGAGACGTCGTTGCCGAAAAATATATCGAGCTTGCCGTCGTTCTCAACAATGCTTTTTATTCTCAACCTATCAGCCGTTAACCTGAGGCCCGATATCATCAGGAGGTTTACAAGAGCCGCGGGCATCTTACCGAATCTGTCGAGCAGCTCGTCTTTAACGGAGTCGATCTGAGACGTGTTTTTAGCGGCTATCAGCCTTCTATAGAACATTATCCTAAGGTCGTCGCTGGAGATATAACTCTCGGGTATGCACGCCTGCACGTTAAGGTCAATCGCCACAACCGGAAGCTCCGCTTCTTCGGCCGTGCCTATCCCCTTCGCCTGCCTGCCAGCCTCCGCTATCAGCCTCGAGTAGAGCTCGAATCCTATCTCCTTGACGAAACCATGCTGTTCGGCTCCCAGAATATTGCCTCCGCCCCTGATCTCGAGGTCCCTGAGCGCCAGGCGAAATCCCGAGCCCAGCTCGTTGAGGTCCTTGAGCGCCTCAAGCCGTTTCTTGGCTTCATCGGAAAGTTTTTTCGAGCTTGAGAAAAGGTAACAGTGCGCCTTTCTGTCGGTCCTTCCGATCCTGCCCCTCAGCTGGTAGAGCTGGGCGAGGCCGAAATCCTCGGCCTCTTCGACTATCATGGTATTTACGGAAGGAATATCGAGCCCACTTTCTATTATCGTGGTCGCCACGAGTATGTCAAGTTCCCTGTGCAGGAATTTCCACATGGCCTTTTCGATATCCAGCGCCGGCAACTGACCGTGTATTATTCCCACTCTGATGCCCGGCACGAGTTTTTTCAGGTACTCCGCCCTGGACTCTATGGTCTCAACCCTGTTGAACACGTAAAACACCTGGCCGTTCCTGGACAGTTCCGCCTCGATAACCCGCTTCACTATAGTCTCGTCATAGGCTCCCAGGTAGGTCTCTATGGGGAGCCTACCGTACGGCGGGCTCTCTATGACCGACAGGTCCCTGATGTTCGAAAGGGCCAGCGACAAAGTCCTCGGTATCGGCGTCGCGGAGAGCATCAGGACGTCGACGTTTTTTTTCAGCGATTTTATTTTTTCCTTCTGTTTCACACCGAACCTGTGTTCCTCATCGATTATCAAAAGCCCGAGATCCTTGAAAGCTATATCTTTCTGCAAAAGACGGTGTGTGCCAATGACTATATCGACGTCGCCCGTCCCGAGCCGCTCGATGACCTCGCCCTGTTCCTTTTTGGACTGGAACCTCGATAGCATCGCTATTCGTACAGGGAACGGCGAGAGCCTGTCCGTAAAAGTGTTGAAGTGCTGTTCGGCCAGCACGGTCGTCGGAACAAGTATCGCGACCTGCTTTGACGCTACCGCCACCTTGAACGCGGCCCTTATCGCGACCTCGGTCTTGCCGTATCCCACATCGCCGCATATCAGCCTCTCCATGGGTCTTGCCGAGGCGAGATCGCTGTTCACGTCGCTGATAGCCTTGAGCTGGTCTTCGGTCTCTGAGAACCTGAACGAATCGGCAAGCTCCGCTTCCCACGGCGACTCCGCCTGATAATCCGGCCTCTGTATCTTTTCTCTGTCAGCGTACAGAGCGAGAAGCTCTTTTGCGAGCTGTTCCGCGTTCTCCTTCGCCTTCTTTTTTATGCGTTCCCAGGCGACGGTGTCCAGTGAATGAAGTTTCGGCCTGAAACCCTCGGTTCCTATGTATTTTTGAACTACTTGAAAATCCTCAACAGGCACGTAAAGCTTGTCCCCGCCCTTGTACTCCAGCTGCAGGTACTCGGCCTCGTGCTCGTCGTGAGTTATCTTCTTCAGCCCCAGGTAACGGCCGATGCCGTAGCGCTCGTGGACAACGTAATCGCCTGTCGATATTTCCCAGAGCGTCTCAAGGCGTCTGCCGCTCTTGAATTTCGGGAAGCTTACCGGTCTTCTTTTGTAAAGTATGTCCAGGCCGGAAAAAAATGCGATCTTTCTCGCGGACGAATAAAACCCGCCCTCGAGCTGGCCTGTCACCATCTCGGGCATGTTCTCACGGATCCTGTGCTCGGCGAGGATCTCGATGATCCTCTCTTTTTCGCCCTCGTTCGAACAAAA
>CAZSIW010000023.1:0-8006 GCA_964606755.1 uncultured Elusimicrobiales bacterium
AGCATTTAAGGAACATTTTTCGTCTGCGTCATAGGGGTTCATACGTGGTGTTGTGCCTGGGAGAATCTACAACATGCAATCAGTATACCCGTTTTCTCGGTGAATTGCTTAATAAAGGCGTCGAAAATAAATACAAGGTTATAGATGAAGGAGTCGTGGCGACCGATACGAATCGGATCATGTCTAACCTTTACTCGCAATTGCAGGAATATAAACCTGATATCGTGGTCGTCATGATGGGTGTGAACGATGATACACAGTACGATTGCGCCATTGAGTCACTATCTAGATACCCATTCTTGCATAGCATGAAAGTTTTCAAGTTGTTTAGTTATTTGAAACGGAACATGTCTTTTAAACTCAAAGGAACCCCTGTTTTCGTGGGTACTAAGCCGGTAACCACAGATAAGATGTTAATGTTTCACAATGAAGACCTCATAAATGTGTCCGGCATGGAGGTTTCGGCAGAAGAATATATAAAGAAAGGTATGTATGAAAAGGCGCTGCGCATCTATAAAAAAATAGCTGCGCCTCCAGCCTACAATTGGCACGCCCGACTCAGGCTCTGTGATATCTATAGTTTGCAGAAAACATTGTCTGACGGGGAAAAAATATTGAAGCTTGGCTGGGAGATACCTTTCCATGATAATATGACTGTATACGGGCTCGGAGAATACTATCTGTATCATAATAGATATAATGAAGCCGCAGACGCATTCAGGAAATATATCAAACTTGCCCCGGCGGGGCATGTCACTGGATATACTGCATTGTTCAGGACTTACTTTGAGATCGGAGAAGAAGATAAAGCAATCAATGCCATTATGGATGGTATGAAAAAATATCCGGATGAAGCAAGTTTTGATGGGGTTCTCGAGTTCGGCTATATCCAGCGCCATCAATATGAACTTGCCGATGAGAGTTTCCGAAAGGATGAACAAATCGCTCTGAAATATTTTAATACTATGACAAAAAAGAATTACAATGCTCTGATAAACGAGGTTGAAAAAAGAGGCATACGCCCGATCTGTATGCAGTATCCCGTGAGAAGTGTTGAACCATTGAAAAAAATATTGTCGGACAATGCCAATTATGGGGATATCATTTTTGTTAGCAATGAAGAAACGTTCAAGGAAGCTCTCAGGAAGTGTCGCTATGATGAGATTTTTACAGATCAATTCGCGGGTGATTTTGGCCATTGTACGGACAAAGGCAACAAGATGATAGCCGAAAATCTTGCGAACGCGATGCGGGCCGATATGAAGGATATAAAAATCGGGAATTAATATCGGTTTTGTTTGACAACCCCCAAAATTGTGTTGTATAATTTCAGCCGTAGTGCAGGTCTTTTAAATTGTTTCTGCTAAATCCATTTAAGCGAAGGAAGATAGCCGTGAGATCCGGCTCGCTGTCCTGCAACGGTAATCGCAAGGCCTGAACAACCAAGCGTAGCCCGGTCCATCGTTTAAAATGGCCAGTACCTTCACGGTAAAGGGAAGAATAAGTTGTTGGGAAATTTAAACCCATCTTTCTCCGTGAAAGGTGGTTTTTTTATTTTAGGGTGTTGTTAATATTTAAGGAGGTGAGAACAATGAAGAAGAGCAAGAGCCCCAAGAAAGAGGTCATCGCGTCCCGCCAGAAATGCACCGCAAAGGGAACAGGCCTTTCGCACTACGTCCTTCTGGACAAGAAATAGGAATTTGTTCTAATTAATATCTTCCCTTCACCTTTATCCTTTCCCTGAGGGACTGGACAGAGGTGAGGGGATATTTTGCATCAGGGAAAAGGAAAACATGAGAAAAACTAAATCCGCATCTAACGGCGCATCATCCAGAGGCATATATTTTAATTCAGGCAACGGCTCGCCTCTTCAGATAATCGACATCAAGCACAAGGATTATATAGGGGTAGTCTCACCTGACACCGCTTTCTGGGCGCTGGTCAAGAAAGACCGGCTTTCCAAAATATTTGACGACAATTCTTTCCTTTCCAGGTACAAAACGAAGGAAGATATCTTTAAGAAAGAGATGGAAAACCTCAGGTTTAATTTAAAACCGTCCGCTGTCTATTTCAACCCGACCGACCGCTGCAACCTGAACTGCTCTTACTGCTACATCCCGTCGCGCCTCAGGAAAAGCGGCGACAATATGTCCAAGGAAAAACTCTTCAGGGCTATGGATATTTTGAAAAGCTATTTCATCTCTTCTCTCGGCAAGGGTCAGCGGCCGCAGATAGTTTTCCACGGCGCCGAGCCGATGGTCAACCGCGAGGCGATGTTCCCGGCCATCGAAAAATACGGCGATTATTTCCGTTTCGGCATACAATCCAACGGGACGCTCCTGGACGACGAGGCTCTCAAATTCCTCACCTCCCGCAACATAAGCATCGGCCTCTCGCTTGACGGCGCCACCCCGAAAGTTGCCGACAGAACCCGCAGGACCTGGGCCGGAAAGGGAGTTTCCGATACAACCATAGAGCTTATAAAGCGTTTGAAAGGCTACCCTCACTACTCCGTGATCTGCACTGTTACAAAAGAAAACATGAGCTCGCTCAATGATACGGTAGACCTTCTGCACAAAATGGAAGTGCCTGCCTGCATGCTTAACCAGGTGCGCTGCACACTGCCCGGCGGCCGCGACGCCAAACCCGCGGACGACGTGATGGCGAAATATTATATGGCCGCGCTCGACCGCACGTACGAACTCTACAAAAAAACCGGCAGGCGCCTTATAGTTGCCAATTTTGCGAATATCGTTCTCAGCATTCTAGCCCCCAGCGCGCGCAAGCTCATGTGCGACATCTCTCCCTGCGGCGGCGGACGTTGTTTCTTCGCAGTTTCCGCCCAGGGCAACATGTTCCCCTGCAGCGAGTTCATAGGCCTCAAGGAGTTCAAGGGCGGAAACCTCTTCAAAGACAAAATAAAAGACGTCCTCAAATCGGAACCCTTCAAACTCGTCACCGGCAGGAAGGTGGAAGACATCGAGCCCTGCTCCCGCTGCGCCATCCGCCATTTCTGCGGTTCCCCGTGCCCCGCCGAGGCGCACGAGGTGAACGGCTCCATGCAGAAACCCGGCGCCTTCTGCGAGTTCTACGAGGAGCAGGCCCGCTACGCCCTGCGCGTCATCGCCGACGGTAAAGAGAACGCCTACCTCTGGGAAAACTGGCGGAACGGAATGACGAAGGCGTTTTAACTTGCAGTTCCGCTATGCTTCCAGGCAAAAGATCATTAAAAATCCTTGACCGGTCCTTCCGGGAGTTGTAAAATGTTTGGAACCTATGACAAAAAGAGTATCGTGCTATTAGGAGAAGAAATTGAATAGATCACTGAAGGTTTTTTCGGTTCTGTGCGCCGCAGCAGCGGCAATACTTTCAGGGTGCGCGACGCCGCGCAGCGTTATAAGCCAGAGCTTTGACGTCAACTCCAAACGCCTCGCGGTAACGAAGTTCGACAACGCCAAAAACCTGCCTGGCATCGAGGACATCTTCGCCCAGCAGCTTATGAAGAAGGGGTTTACCGTAGTTGAAAGGAAAGAGCTCGAAAGGGTTCTCGCCGAGCAGAAGATAGGTTTGTCGGGCCTTTTCAAGCCGGAGACAACAAAGAAGATCGGCGAGATGCTCGGCGTTGACGGGCTGGTGATAGGCGAGGTGACGTCTTATTCCCCGAAGAAGAGCAAGACCACCACCGAAGAGAACGACGATTATTTTGCCACGCCGGTTTACAGGAAGGTCTGGAGGCAGAACCCCGACGGCACATCCAGCGCGGTGCTCGAGCAGGTCGGAACGAAGACCCGGGTGGAGAAACACCGCGTTCCCGTTACCGTGACCACCAACCCCAAGTTCGGCATCGTGGTAAAGATCGTTGACACCCAGACGGCCGAGGTGGTATGGGTGGGTTCCGTCCTTGAAGAGGGCGAGGATCTCATGGACGCCGAAGAGAGCGGCGTGCACGCGCTGGTCAAGGACCTCTGGAAAGACATCAAGGAGCTCAAACGCGAGAAAGCCGAAAAAAATAAATAACGTATGCCCGCCCAAACCGTTTTCCTTACGGGAAAGTAGTTCCGGCATCAGACATTTTAAAACCCCTTGACCCATTATTCCAAGAGTGCTACAATAAGCAAATGAAATCCACGATTGCATCATGCAGACGTGGATTTTTTTTATAAGGGGGTTCGATATGAAGAGATCAGCAACGGTGGTTTTTGCAGTCCTGCTCGCGTTCGCCTTGACGGCGGTGCCGTCAGCCGAAGCGAAGAAAAAGAAATCAACAGACACAACAGACCCTTCAGCAGCAGCCACCCAGCCCGCCAAAAAACATTCCGGAAAAAAATCGCAGGCCAAAGCACCAAAAACCAAAAAAAGCAAAACAAAAGGCAAAGATGCCTCCTCGGACGGTTCCATGTTCAACAAAACATTGTTCGACGACCCCGCCCTGCAGAAGAAGTGAACAAAATACGAATTTAGAAGAAGACATAAGATACAAACAATCGCAAAATGAAATGGTATAATACAAAGGTATCCTGATCGGTACACTACATATTTAATAATATGCAAATTTGTAGTGTAGTGAGCGTATTGCAAAGTCATTGAAGTTAGAGAACCCCGGCATCGATATCATAGAGATCGTTCGAGGCTAAGGAGCTGACAGTGAAAAGATCGGTATTAGTTATTGCATTAATGTTCAACCTCTTTGTTTTTGGGTTAGCTGACAATTCAGATCTTACCAAAATGCTAATATTAGAAGGTATTCACGCCGGGGCTAAGATGCTTGAGAACCCGGGAAAAATAGTGCTTGTGGAAATTGATAACGGCGCCATGATCAAGGTTTGGAACGAAAAGTGCACAAATGAGAGCGACCGATGGATAACATTCAATAATATGCAGGGTGCGGTAAAATTTATCTATCAAATAAAAAGTATCAGGCACAAGACTATTATGTTTTCATTTAACGGGGATTTAAAGTACAAAGATATGTATAATGTCCTCAACGACATTCACAAGATGAAATATCAAAAAAATCTAGTGTTTGTGTATCAGGAGCGCTCGCAATAATTTAACATTCAAAGGGAGCAAGTATGAAAGTTTTAAAATATTTATTGATCGCGGTTGCTATTTTGTGCCTGGGCGTGTTTATAAAGCTTGTACAGGCGGGGTTGTTCACCACGCTCGCGGCGCAGGAACAGGTGATGGGGCCGTACAGCTTTGTGTACACGCCGTTCGTGGGGGATTACAGAAAAGTAACCGGTGTGTACAGAAGGATCCACGCCAGCCTGAAAGATCAGGGCATCACAATAAAGACGGGGCTTACAGTTTTCTACGATGACTACCGTTATGTCCCCAGAAAAGAGCTGAGAAGCGACGTCGGCTTCGTTCTCGAAGAGAAGGACCTCGCGCGCCTGCCGGAGATCGAGAAATTGTATAAATCAAAAATCATCCCGGCGAAAGAAAGCGTCGTTACGGAATTTCCCATAAAAAACTTTCTGTCTTACATGGTGGGTCACCTGAAGGCGTACCCGTTCCTGAAGAAATACGCCGCGGACAAAAACCTGAAAACGGATATGTTCTACGAGGTTTACGACAGCCAGGTCAAAAAGATATACTACGCGCTAAACCTTGCCGAACCTGAACAGCCGAATGAAATAAATGAAGAGGAAGACAGCGGAAGTTGAGGCGTATGCGTCGTAGTTTATGGTCTAAAGAGGAACGTATGATATTAAAGAATTCAAAAGTCGTTATCGTAGGGGGGAGTTCAGGCATCGGCGAAGCCTCGGCGCGCTTGTTCCTGGAGGCCGGAGCGAACGTGATCATTGCGGGCCGCAGCAGGGAAAAGATGGATGCGGCCGTTAAGCGGCTCGGCAAGGCTCAGGGGATAATAGCTGACGGAACATCTCCTGAAAGCGTCAAGAAACTTTTTGAGGCAACGGGTCAGTTCGACCACCTTGTGCTTGCCCTGAGCGGAGGCAAAGGCGCCGGCCCTATTTCAAAAATACCGCTGGATGATATACGGTCGGGTTTTGAAGCAAAGTTCTTCGCCCAACTGACGGCGCTGCAGGCCGCCCTGCCGTTCCTGAAGAATTCGGTTGTTTTCATAAGCGCGGCAAGCGCCGCAGCCGCGATACCCGGCACTTCAGGGCTCGCAGCAATTAACGGAGCCATAGAATCCGTTGTGCGGCCGTTATCGGTAGAGCTTGCGCCTATCCGCGTAAATGCCGTTCGTCCCGGCGTTATAGACACGCCCTGGTGGAACGGTGTCCCTCCCGAATTTAAGACCGCCGTATTTGCGCAAACGAGCCAGGCTTTGCCCGTAAAGCGCGTCGGCAAACCCGAAGACGTCGCAAAAGCCGTCGTAATGGCAGCCGATAATTCATTTGTCACAGGAACGGTAATCGATGTCAGCGGCGGAGCGACACTGGCGCGCTAACAAATTTGTGATTAGTAACGGTGTTAGGGCGTAATAAACGATTAAGTATATAACCCCGGAATTCCCTAAATGAAAACTGCTAAATTAGCATTATTTTTAATCTCGATAGTGATTTCTTCGAGCGTGATCGTTTATGCGAAAACTTCGATAGAAGATATAGATAAATATATGAATTTGGGGGTAAAAGAATGTAGTGAGGGGAAATATGAGCAAGCCGTGAAGGATATGGAAAAGGCGCTGGCTGGTTCGCCTTCAAATGAGAATATAAAAAAATCAATTGTAAATGCGCTGATCGATCAAGCAAAGAAAGATCTTTTAAAGAACAGCTATAAAAAAGCTCTTAAAGCGCTTGAAAAAGCAAAAAAATATGCCCCGGAGAATACGCAAGTAGTTGATCTATACAAGAATGTTCAAGACGCTCTTAACCCCAAAAACAAGAAAAATTCACAGAAAAATTCGAAAAAGGATAAAGCAGCCGCCGCCTTCCCATCCCAAAATGAGGTCGTCAATTCATCGTCCACAAAAACAACCGAGTTTAAATCCAGGCAGTTACAGCCGTTTATTCTTCCCGGTATAACACCCGAAAGATCAGAATCTCAACAAAATGTGATCTCGAGTGTAACAACAAACGTTGTTGCGCTGGGTCCCAAACCCGATCCCGCGATAAATGTTCAAAAACAAGAAGCGCCTCCCATCCTAACCCCAGCCAATGATGTCCCTGTCCAACATGTTGACAATACGGAGGTTGTGTCATCGAGTCAGACGAGTACAACCGGTGTAATAGAAGTGTCATCCAACACCTCAACTTCGCCTGCCCCGAATGAGACAACGGCTTTATCCGGCAAAGCAGAAGAAAGTAAAAAGGAAACCTCCGCCGCGGCCCCAAAGGTCAGGGTAAAAAAAGCAAAGGCCGTCTCTGTCGATTCGTCTGCGGCCCCATCAAACCAGCCTGCGGCTAAAAGCGCTCAACCCGTTAAAATCACTGAAACGCAAGTAAAAAGCGATGGATTTCAAAACGGGGATAGTTCTGCATCTCAAACTAAAGAGAATAAGTTAAGTTTGGAGGCAAGCACAAAGCCGCAAACTTCGCACAAAAAGTCGGTGCTGATCTTTTTGTGTGTTTCAATTGTTTTTCTGTTCGCTTCTATCGCGCTCAATTTCTATTTGAAGAACACTGTTGATCTGCAGCGTTTACAAAATAAAGCCGACGAAGCAAAAATAATGAACCTCACGAAAACTTACCAGGAGGAAAACAATAATATTAAGGCTGAAATCGGTAAAATACAGGAAACCCTGGTTAAAGCTCAACAGGATACGGAAAAACTGAGAAATGATTTTGAAATGGAAAAGCAAACCCTTACGGAAAAGCTCAGAAAGGAATTTGAAGCAGAGAAGCAGGCACTCATAGAAAAAATGAAAAATGAGTTTGAAACCGAAAAAACAACCCTTAATCAAAATTTTGCCAAAGAGATCGAAGCAAAAGTTGAACAAGCGGCAATGAAGGCAAAAGAAGAGGCGGCATCTATAATTAATGAAGAGAACGTCCTGGAAAATCTTTAGAAAAGTATGGTAATACAGAAAATCCTTT
>CAZSIW010000023.1:8016-13756 GCA_964606755.1 uncultured Elusimicrobiales bacterium
ACACAGAGTATCACACCCCCCGGGAACTTGAATCCACAATACAACGGATGGCGGTAATGGCATTGCACTTGTACGAGTACTCGTCCAGGTCAGCCATGAATTTTATTATAAAGATAATGAATGACAGCAATCCTCTTATCAGGTGCAGTGTGGCCTGCGCCTTAGCCACTATAGGCAACGCGGAATCCGTAATGCTTTTGGTCAGGCTGTACGAGGATAAGGATGATGTCGTAAAGCGGGAAAGCCTGAAATATTTAATAAAGGTAAACGAAGAAATTAATTTGGAAAAAATATCGGTCCCGGCTACCTTGAAAGCAGAGATAGACAAAATAATTAATAGCGGCGGTTAAGCCTGTTCTCTATCCCCTTTTCTCTTTTCTCTGATTATGGAATTGCGTGGTCAGGTCCTGAATCTTGCCATCAAGTGGTTTGTGAGAGACTCCGGGTACATAATACTTATTTATGTAAATAGGTACAAACGTGAAAAGGGAAAATATAATTAAGTAATGTGTCCCCGGAATTCCTAAAAGAATTAAACAAGTTCTAGTAATTGACTTCGTTTGTCTAATGTTGTATAAAAGATTATTAATATGAGAAAGATACTTGCCTCAAAAATTATTGGATTGGTGTTAAGCGTTTATCTGGCGCTTTTTTTTGCGTTTGTAATTCCCCTGCATCACCACGCTGACTTCACGGAACACGATGACTGCGCGATATGCGCGGTGTCGCATAATCCTTTCACATCAAATGTAAATGTCAATCTTCAGATATTGTTTGTCCTTCTTTTTACTATTGTTTTCACTGATACAGCAGTAAATATCTTCAGAAAAACACAGATTCATCTCCGCAGTCCCCCGGTATTCTAAACCATCCCGCCCACGGCGGGAATCCGCCCCGAAGCGCCAATTGGCACGAAGGGGCTCCACTTAATTTTCCAACAAAACTTGCTTCATTAAAACAGTGAGTCTGACTGTTTTTATTATCCGGTTACGTTCATCCGTTCACTTTAATGCGGTGACGAACCATTGTTATCAAGGAGAAATCATGCTGCGTATACTTAAGACGTTAGCAGTTTTTATAATTTTTTCAGGCGGTACCGCATATGCGGCTACCATTTCCGGCAAAGTCACCGATTCATCAAAGAATGCCATAGGAAATGTGCAGGTTGTTGTTCCGGCCATTCACAGGGGCGCTCAAACGGACGCTTCCGGCCAATACAAAATTGAAAATGTCTCTCCCGGTAATTACGCCATGGAATTCCGGCGGATAGGGTTTAACAATGAAATTCGCCAGATTAGCATCGGAGAAGAAAACCTGACGGTTGACGCCGAGTTGGGCAGTTCACCGATCGCTATGACGCCAATCACCATCACTGCGGCGCCCGCGGCGAAGAGTGCGCTTAACACACCCGCCTCGGTCAGCGTTCTTGAGGGCAGACAAATGGACAAGGAACGTGGCGAGACCATAGCCGCCGCGATCCAAAACGAGCCCGGCGTCAGTATGATAGGCGAGGGGCTTACAGTCGTAAAGCCGGTAATCCGCGGCCTGAATTCACAGGAGATAGTCATTGTGGAGGACGGGGTCCGCAGTGAGGCGGAGCAGTGGGGCAACGAGCACGCGCCCGAGATCGACCCGCTGGGCACCAACCGCATCGAAGTCATGCGCGGGCCGAACAGCCTGCTCTATGGCTCAGACGCGGTCGCGGGAGTCATTTCCATAAGCCATCCGGAACTCCCGGACGCGAGTTTCGGAGACGGCCCTCTGCGCGGACGGTTTTCAACGATCGTGAATTCAAATAACAACTCATGGGGTCAAAATTTCGATGTCTCAGGAGCTACCGGAGCATGGTCTTACAGGGCAAACCTGTCACAGCTGCAGGCGGGCAATTTCCACACGCCTGTTATCGGCGAGGTGCCCAACACCGGCGAGAACGAGGTCAACGGCAGCGGCGAGATCGGAGTCCGAAAAGACTGGGGCGGTCTAAACGCTTCGTACGCCTTGTTCCATAAGCGCGTGGAGCTTCAAAACCCCGCACTCCCGTTTCCGCCTATAGACAACTTAAATGATTCCGAGTTCCAGGACCTGCAGCACCAGCATGGAAAGGTTCACGCGGACATAAACACAGATCTGGCCCGCCTCGACATCACGACAGGTTTTGACATGGTTAACCGCAAGGAGTATGATTCCCCGGATTTTAACACGGTGAATAACACGTTCGTTCCGCCGCCGCCGGCTCCTCATCTCAACTGGATCGAAGAAAGCTATACTCTGGACGCAAAAGCGCATCTGGCGCCCATGGGAGCGTTTCAGGGAACGATCGGTGTTTCCGGGCTGGACAGGATAGAGCAGTCCGTTGGCGTAGTCCACCTGACGCCGTCTTACAACGAAAACAGCCAGGGGGCGTTTCTGGTTGAAGACGCATCAACCGGTAATTTTGATTTTACATTCGGCCTGCGCGGCGACCAGACCGTATACAACATTGAACGTGACGACATAATCGGGATCGACTTCAGCAACGGCATGACAAGCCCGTCTGACGCGCGTCCCGTAGCTGCGCAAACGCGTAATTACTCCGCTCTGGTCGGCGCGGTTGGCGGTGTGTATCACGTAAGCGACCCATTCGCCGTTGCCGTCAACGTGGGCCAGGGATACCGCAATCCCGTACCTTTCGAGCTCTTCGCTTTCGGGAAGCACGAGGGAACGGGAACGTTCGAGATAGGCAATCCCAACCTGCAGCCAGAGACGTCGCTAAATTCTGAAGTCTCGCTGCGCGTGGCCTCAAACCGGGTAAAGGGCGAGGTCGGTGTGTTCCATAACGATATTCACAATTACATCACGAGCGCTTTCGCGGATCATTCGCTCCTGCCCGCCGACTTCAGCGATCAAACGATACCCGTGGTGCAGACGATTCAGACCAACGCGACCGTTCAGGGCATTGACGGCTCTGTCACCGTAGCCGCCGCGGATTGGCTGAACCTTAACGCGGTCTATAACATGGTGCGCGGCGACAACAACGAGGGCAGCTCGCTGTCCGCGCTTCCCACGAACTATCTGCCGCACGTCCCCGCTGATAACTGGCTGGTGGGTGCTGAACTGCATACCAGGCGGTGGGGTTTTGTTTCGCATCCCTACTTCGGTGTGGATGAAAAGGTGACCTCGGCACAGGACCGCACGTTCGGCACGGAGATACCGACCGCGGGTTACTCTCTGACCGATCTGCGCCTGGGCGGAGAAATTGTTGTTATGGGGAGCCGGATCGCCGTGGATGCGGGGGTAAACAACCTGTTCGATGTAAACTACATTGATTTCAACAGCATATTGAAAGAGTTTAACATAGGTGACCCCGGCAGGAATGTTTACGTCAAAATGGCGATACCTTTCGGGAACTAACAGGCCACTGAGTTGAAATTTGCTCGCTAACCGCTCGCGAAACTGGAAACTCCTCGCTTCGCTCGTGAAATTTTAAGCTGTTAATTTCGCGAACGCCAGTGAGCTAATATCTAATTTCGTGAGCGAAGCGAACAAGTTTCATATCTCCGGCTAAGGAGAAAAATATGGGACAACATTTACAAGCTTTGCAAACTATTATCGCGGCGAGCGCGCCGTGGGTAATTTACCTGCTGGTTTTGTGCTCGGTGGCAGCGGTCGCGGTCATCTGCGAGCGGATGATCATCGTGATGGGGCATTCATCTTATCAGACAAAAATGCTTTTGGAAATGGATGAAAAACTTGAACCTGACAATCTCAACGAAACCGTGCAGTGGTTGAAACCAGAATCGGTTCTTCACTCTGTCGCGGCGGACCTTTTGCAGCATCGCTCTCAGGGAAAAGATATCCTTCAGGAAAGGCTCAATGTGCAGTTGGACCTTCAAAGGCGGCGGTTGGAGAAGCGTATCGTCGTTCTGGGAACGCTTGGCAACAACGCGCCCTTCATCGGTTTGCTGGGCACCGTTCTGGGAGTTATTCACGCATTTCAGAATCTCGCGACTTCAGGAGGGCAGGGTCCGGAAGTAGTAATGAGCGGTCTTGCGGAGGCGTTGGTCGCTACCGCTTTCGGTATTGTGGTTGCGCTACCCTGTGTCGCTTCTTACAACTTCCTTCAGAAAAAGATCAATGACATCATAAACGATGCCGACCATTTCGGAAAGAAGATCATTATGTTCATGGGGGTGAAGTAATCATGGCCTCCAATCAATCCGGCAGTGGCAATGCCACCGGCAACGGAGCCATTACCGGCATCAATGTGACTCCGCTCGTGGATATCGTTTTGGTGCTTCTGATCATATTCATGGCGACGGCTCACTTGATCGCTCACCGCTCGATCAATTTGAACCTGCCCAAGGTTGCCAACGCTCAGGAGAGCCCCACACAAAGCGTTCACGTTCTATTGAAAGCGGACAAAACCCTGGTGCTCAATGATACAAAAGTTACCATGCAGGAGTTGACGGTCAACCTGAGCCAGATGGCGCGGATAGATACCGGCCTGCATGTTACGCTCGGAGCTGATGAGCGGGTCTCATGGGGAGATGTTGCCAATGTCCTTGACACGATCCGCGGCGCGGGAATCACCCATGTGGCTACTGAAGTAGAGGTTAAAGCCAAGTTATGAAATACAGGTTCCCTTTCAATTTTTGGCAGCACGAAGACTCCATCCTCTGGGCGATGCTGGTTTTATCTATCGGTGTTCATCTTGCTTTGTTCAGCCTCAGGAACGTGCAATTGCCTCACTTTACGAAACGAACGGTCGAAATAGATTTGACGCATTCTGTCCGCCGTACTGCCGAACCGCCGGCTGAAAAGAAACCGGCTGCTAAACCCAAGGAATGGGTTAAACCAACCCCGGAACAAATTAAGCCTTACACCCCTCCGCCCGCACCCGTCCCGCAAGCGCCGGAAGAAAACCAGGCATCCGACGATTCGAACGGATCTGAAACCTCGCTTAGTAAAGTCACCCGGCTTCCTCAGCTTCTTAACCTCGCGGATTTGGATAGAATACTTCAGAGATTTTATCCTGAAGAAGAACGTGACCGGAGCTTAGGGGGTACGGTCGTTCTGGACCTCCATTTGGACACCGAAGGAAAAATCACGTCTGTCGACATCGTTCAGTCGGGCGGCCCGGCGTTTGACCAGGCCGCCCAGCGTGCAGCAAGACTGCTCCGTTTCACCCCAGCCTACATGGGAAGTGACAAAGTTTCAGTAAAAATCCGTCAGGCTATCCAGTTCAAACCGGCATCTTGATCTAATACAGGCGACACGGAATCCATGGAATTGCGGTGCCATCCATGTTGTCAGCCCAAGATACAGGCTGGAAATTTACATGGGTTTCGCGATACTCTGTTAGGCATGCATGAAACTCTTGACAAATTGCTGAGTTGGGATTAATAATTATTATTAGGAAGGGTAGTTCGAATAAGCCATCACTGCATCAGCCTTAACGGCTCATGAGCCTCAACCGGGTGATTCCGGTTCAAGGCTCATAAAACCAAAAGTAGGGACAGGATAAATGATCTTGTCCCTGCTTTTTGGGTTTTAAGGGCCAATGGGTTCATGCAGTGATGTTTTTTTTTATCTCGTCAAAGGCGGATTGATTACACAGATTGCAAGCGCAGGTTACGCTGAAATAAACCGCACGCCGTGCGGTTTTTGATGAAATGATTGAAAAATAAAACATATTTGATGAATTTTTCTGAAAGTGGTTGAAATTTCAATATGAATAACAGTTAACCAGTT
Organism: uncultured Elusimicrobiales bacterium; assembly: GCA_964606755.1. Lineage (GTDB taxonomy): Bacteria > Elusimicrobiota > Endomicrobiia > Endomicrobiales > CAZSIW01 > CAZSIW01. Next base: position 13,747 of record CAZSIW010000023.1, read on the forward strand.
TTCCAGTGTG
>CAZSIW010000024.1:0-9232 GCA_964606755.1 uncultured Elusimicrobiales bacterium
AAGTATATGCTGTTTCATTGCTGACGCATTTTCAGGCTCGAACAATAAACCGTTATCCCTGCTGACAATGACTTCGGATATAGGGCCCAGTTCAGGTGCCACTACCGGCTTTGCCATCGCCATGAACTCGAATAGCACCACCGGAGAACCGAAAGGATTCGAATGTGGAATCACTGCGATATCCATAACAGCTATATATTCCGGAACCTTCGCCCTGAGAACTCTTCCTGTAAAAAGTATTTTTTCGCTCAGGCCTTTATTTCGCACATCTTCTTCAAGTTTGTCCCTGTTAAAGCCATCCCCTACGAGAATGAGCAACATCTCGGGATTTTGTTTACTTATATCCGAAAACACTTCAATAAGGAACTCCAGTTTATCCCACACACAAAATGAACCCATAAAACCCAGTACAGTCTTACCGTGAAGGTTTAAGCTGTCCCTCACGGATTCTCCGCTTATGTCAGGATCGAAATCACCGGTATTTACGGAGTTGGCTAGAACATGGACCTTCGACTGTTCTATATCCATTTCCGTTATTCGCTCTTTTAAAAAACCAGAAACCGCTATGATTGCGGATGCGCGTTTAAAAATGTACCGCTCCGCCATTTTTGTCAATCCGACAAAATATTGGCCTCGCTGTCGTTCTATACCGCTTACTTCGTTCACTTCAAGGACCAGCGGGACATTGTTGCGTTCGGAAGCCCAAGCACCCGCCATATTAAAAAAAGCATATCTTTCATATATAAAATCTATTTTTCCCTTCCCGAGCACTCGTTGTATTTTTATGTAGGCTATCAGGCTGTAACCCAGTTCCATGATCTCAAACGCGAACTGAGGAACGTGACTGCTCAGCCAGGCAAGGAACCCGGAGATATACGTTATCTTTCCCGCCGGTTTTTCTGCACCCGTATCTAAAAACGGATCTATTCCCGGGGGCGATACAAGATATACCGAGTGTCCCTGAGCTCTCAAAGCCTTTACTACTTCACGGATGTGCACACCTTCAACCGTTTTTCCCTGTGTCCTGTGATGATAAAGGATGTTCATTGCAAGCTCACCGATTCAAGTATTTCGAAAACCCTCACCGCATTATCCGACCAGCTCTGTACCTGCAACTTAAACGCTTCCTTTTTCGGCGCTGTAGCGCCCTTTATTATATTTTCTATTGCCGCCGCCAACGCGGGCGGCCGACCCGCAGGCACAAGAGTCCCGACAAGCTCGGAATCAATCAGTTCGGGTATCCCGCCCACTTTTGTGGCAACGACATGAGCCCCGCAGGCCATGGCTTCAAGCACCACGTTGGGGCAACCTTCACTGTGGCTCGGCAGACAGAATACATCGCAAGCGTTCATCCATACAGACATTAGATCATGAGGTTGTGTGCCTGCGAATCTAACAAGTTCCGATACGTTCATGTTTTTGGCTTTTTGTATCAAAACATCTTTTAAAGGACCGTCGCCGACTATTACCAGGCGCAGATCCCTGATCCTGGAGCTGAGACTGAAAAATGTATCCAGAAGGTCAACGACGCCCTTCGTAGGGACTAAATTCCCAGCGAACAGGATGACTTTTTCATTGGGAAGGATGTCGAGCGTTCTGCGGCATTGCTCCTTATCCATCGGCTTAAAAAGGTCAGTATTGACCCCGTTTAGGACAACAGTTATCTTGTCCTTCGGCACACCGTTCCTGACCATTGTATCTTTGAGCGCATCACTAACCGCAATCACCCCCTCCGCGCGCGACAGGGAGTTCACAATTATTTTTCTGCGCAGAAAATATTTTGTATACACGTTGATGTCCGAACCCAGCGCTGCCACTACGATGGGTTTTTTGATCGCGCGGGCTATATATTGACTGCCGACCCCATCAGGATATACCCATGGAACATACATGACATCAAAATGGAACTCCATGTAAATTTTTTTTATTTTATTTAGAAGCGACAAAAAGAAAAACAAACCGTAAAACACACGGCCAATCTTAGGTATCATGAAGTAACGCGGGTGATACACATCCAGTCCATCAATCGTTTCCCGTTCCGGCGGCCGCGGCCTGCTTGAGACCATATTTTCTAGAGGGAACCAGGGCAATGGCGCTACTATCTTTATCTCGCAAAGTCTCGACAGTTCAAGACATTGCTGCCTGTTATAGGCGCCGCGCGCGGGCTCCCGGCTATTTGGGAACAAGTTAGTTATTACGAGCACTTTAAGCATATTATTCTCTTTGTAAGCTCATCATTTTATTACTTCGATAACAACTGAGCGGGCATATCTCCTTAAAAAAGGGAATATATTTAGCGCCAGGTCATCAAGTTTTGCCAAAACAGATAAGATCACTTTATTGTGAGTCAACCGGTCAAGCCTGTTAAAAAACCCGAATTCTCGTATACGAACATCGCTGAAAACCTTCCCTATGGCCCGGATATCTTCATAATTCAGTTGCCTTTCGAATGGCGAAACTATATTTTTTCTTATAGGCACAAGGCTCCTTATCGTTTTAAACAGCTCGCTGGATCCCAGTGGCTCGCAAAAAACCGCTTTCCCCCCCTTCTTCATGACGCGTTTGATCTCAGTAAGCCCTTTTTCCAGTTCAAAATGATGCAGACAGGCGTTTCCGTATACATATTCGAACATGTTATCGGTATAAGTGAGCTGATACACTGACATCACTTCTGTGGTTATGCGCCCAGACAAACCGTTTACCCTCGCTCTTTTTTTGGCTATCTCGACCGAAACGGGGGAGATATCAAACGCAAAAACGCGCCCTCCCTTCCTGGCAAGTATTATGGACTCATAACCCGTACCAGCAGCAATGTTCAGCACGTTTTCACCATTAATGTCGGAATCTTTCAACCTATAAAGTGCATACCTGTAGCCCATGATCGGTGCTTTTTTCAAGCCGACATGATGGGCCATGATGTCATCGCTCAACTTAAGATCTTCCTCACTGAAATTGTCCCCGAACTCATCGTGCACGAGTTTGTCAAACGATTCAAGCTCCGCTGTTTCCCTTTCATTTATAACCTGGTCCGCTGTTTCCATTTCATTCATAATATCTCCTTTGTTGTCCTTGTTAGTGCAACGAAGCAATCTCGCTCAGTTTATGATGCCATCGCGAGCCCGAAGTGTCAACACGAGGGGACAATTGTCCCGAAAAGTGCGTGATGATATCGGCTTTTGTTCTTCAAAAACCACCTCGCAATTACAGCAAATATATTTAACATTCATTTTTCAATCACTTTTAAATATAATCACAAAAAACACATTGAAATTTCAATTACTTTCAGAAAAATATAACAAATATAATTCATTTTTAAGTAACTTTTTCAAAATTTCCACTCGGTGTACTTTTTTTACGATAACGTCTCAAACAACAATTTTCGAAAATTGCAATGTTCTTTTCCCCCGCTCACTTACATACCTATATACATCAAAGTAGTTTTGACATCATTCATTTCTTCCGTTTTCATAAATACATCTTTTTTTTATACAGTTTTTGATATAGGTTTTCATAATCCAAAACCATCCTTTTAAGGCTAAAGCATTCATTTATCCTGCTTCTTGCTTTTATTCCCATAGAACGCATCCTGCGTTTATCGGTCATTTGGAGTATCTCTTTTGCTAGTCTGCCGTGATCTCCAACAGGAACAAGAACCCCTGTTTCGTTGTCTAAAACGATCTCCGGGTTCCCGCCTACGTTGGTAGCGATAACAGGTTTCCCGGTGGACATCGCTTCAAGGATAGTATTGGAAAGTCCTTCATCCATAGAAGAATTAACGAAAATATCCATCGCATTCAGTAATTTCGGTATATCTTGTCGCGCCCCCGTGAAAACGACCCGGTTGTCGATACCTAAAACCCATGAAAGCTCTTCCAATTCATGCCTCATAAAGCCGTCACCGACTAATAGCAACTTGAGGCTGGAAATCTCGTTCATGACCCGAGCAGTTGCCCTTAACAAGGTCGTATAATCCTTGACCGGGACCAGCCTGCCGACCGCCCCCACAAGGATCTCTTTATCACCGATACCAAATTCTTTACGGGCAGAAACCCGACAATAGTTATCAGGCCTGAATTTATCTGTATCAACACCGTTAATGACCGGAAACACTTTATGCGAGCCTATCCTGAAATTACGGATGACATCATTTTTAAGGACCGCTGACACCGGAACAATACCATCGACCGCTCCGGCAAGCCATCTTTGAACGCTGGCCCGCAGGGGGCGATCAAAGTACATAGTTCCGTGTTCACCGTTTAAAATCACTGGTACAGATGAAAGTTTCGCACCTATAATCCCCGAAAAAAAACCCCCGGCCCATCCGTGCGTATGGACGACATCAACCTTTTCTTTTCGGCACAAAACCGCTATCCGAAACATCGTAGACACCTGAAATCCCCGGCTCTCATTTAGATCTATTACCTTAACGCTCGGGCTCACTCGTTGCTTCAGTCCGCCGTAGCCTCTTAAGCAGCAGATGACCATATCAAACAGCTGTCGGTCTATACGGTTAACAAGATTAACGACCCCGTTCTCCAAACCGCCTATCTCCAGGTTTTGCATTATATGCATCACTGTTATTCTCTTATTCAAATTCAACACCGGGCATCGCCTCTTTTTTATAAAAAGTTTTACAAAATTGCGCCACGTCTCCCAGACGCGCCGCATTCAGTGATAGAATAGAAGCCGTATAAACAACGACCGCTGATATCAAAGGTATAACAATAGGCAAATCCTTCAAAAAATACGTAACAGCTCCCATAATAATATTTGCCGCAATCACTTTAAAATAAAATTCATCTCTTAAGAAGTTGGGTAAAAAATGGCGTTTAACCCGCGTGGAATAAATCAAGAAGGATATCGCGCTTGCGATGACGCTGGCCATGGCAGCTCCTACCTCCTTAAAGGAAGGTATAAGCAACGCATTAAACGCAATATAGAAAACCATCGTAACAAACGCAACAAAAGCAACCTTTCTTTCAAGATGTATCGCTGCTAGCGCCCATCCCTGAATAGAATTTAGAGAAATGAACAAAAACCACCATATAAGTATTTGCAGTACGGGTATTGAATTAACATACTGTGCCCCGAAGATGCTCATCATTATCGGTTTAGCTATAAGCGTGGTGCCGACCGCGATAGGCAGGGCCAGCAAAAATGAATATTGGAAGAATTTTTCAAAAAGAGCCGCCGCTTCCGTTCGGGAAACCCGGTTGACCGCCGCAAGTGCCGGGAAAATAGCCGTACTTAATCCATCCGGGATGGCTGTCAGTTTTTCAATAAGCGTGTTGGCAGCGCCATATGCGCCGACAGATACATCCCCATGGTACTTCGAGAGCATTATTATCCCTATTTTTATACCAATAAGCATCAATAACCCCGGCATCAGGAACGGGAATCCTTTTATAATATTCTCGCTCCAGAAATGGAGATCAATTATCACCCGTGTCACTTTTATCATCCTGGCCGCGTAGAATACAGCAATGGCCGTCCCCATGAAACTACCCAACATGTACACTAAAGTCAGTCCTGTAAGGCGATATCCGGCAAAAAGCACGAGTACGGAAAAGACGGTAAGCACCAAACCAGAGATAAACTGGTAATATGCTATATATTTCATTTTTTCAAACCCCTGAAATATGCTGTTCATGGTTATTGATACCGAATAAGCAACCAGCGTCAGCGTGGCTAGGAACACTATAACCTTTGTATCGTGAGGATACCCCATGAGATTCATCATACAGAAAATCACTATACCAGACACCAGAGCCAGGAAAAGTCTTAATGAGATCAGTTTTTCAATTAAAATACCCGCCTTACCCCTGTCTTCTGCTATTTCTCTCGTGGTTAGCGAGCTGAGCCCCATGTTAATGAACGGCAAAAACAGCGAAACAAATGCAAAAGCAAAAATAAATTTACCGTAATCACCTTCACCAAGAACTCGGGCTATATACCCTATCACCGCTATCGATATAATGTTAAGGAATAGCGGCTGAAGGGTCAACCAGAGAGAGTTCTTAAATACTTTTGAGGATTGGTTTAATAATTCATCATCTATCATTTGATTACCGCCTTATATCTTTTTGTGACGCAAGCTCATCTTCTATTATATTATCCTTAATAGCAACTAAGAGGGCGACCAGGACATATAGTATGGTGAACTGGTAACGGTTTGAAAAAAAAGCGCATACCCAGAAGCCGATCAATGACGTCATAATAAACTTATAAACCCCGTAACCCTGGGTTTCTTTCACGGATTTATCTTTTGACATCCGCCAACCCGTATATATCGGATAAAAAGTGAAAAATGAAAATATTATACCGCCTAAGATACCGGTCTCAACAAATACTTGCAATAAGGTGTTATGCGGGTCCATGCTTCTTATCCCTCCGTATTCTTCAGCGTTGCTTCCAAACTGCAAAGGTCCGACACCCAGAAAAGGGTGATGGCATAACATCCTCAGGCCCGCCTCCCACTGCACTAACCTGTTTTCGGAAGAATCATCCCCACTCAAACCGGAAAGATCACGTCTGCTCAAGACATTTGCTATACCAACTGTAAATACAGCTGACAACAACGCTATCAGAAGCAAAGATTTTATGAGTTTGCCTGTTCTTTTTGAAAAAATGAGGCCCATCGCTCCCACAACCATTAAGCCCAGTAAACCGTTACGCGAACCTGTAAACAGAATGTTAAAAGCAAATATGCACGCGATAGCTAAAAACAAATAACGTACAATTAGACTCCTCGCATCGTTTGCGATCAATAAAGCAAGCGGAATGGAAACAACCATGATAATAGCTACGTCATTCGCATTCTCATATAAGCCAAAACCGCCTGCCCGAACCGCGGGCATATAGTCAACGACATATTTTGAAAGAGAATAGTATGACAGATATCCTATAGAAAGAACTATCATCACACAAACTTGTGTGACCTGGCTTTGCTTGTTCACGGATTTGAGTATAAGATAATATATAATGCCTATCCTTATCCAAAAATTCAGCGTCTCAAAACCGCCCGTGATCCATAGTGTAGAAGAGCTTATAATTTGTAAGACCGCAAATAATACAAAATATTTATTTGTTCTGTTTGAAAAGAACGGAGTCGATGATTTAACACCGCTTAAAACATATGCGACCAACGCCAGCAGCGCGGTATTCCTAAACGGTTGATATGCTGTAAGCCCCGGGAATATGTCTGCTGGCTGAAAAAACATTATAAATATTGCTACAAGAAGCAAAGAGAAAGCCATAATGACTCCCAGTAACTCTATTAGTTTTCACAATTAAATCTCAGATTCTAAATCTCTGTGAATCTTCGCGCGGCAAGCCGGGCGGTATCAGAAGTTTCGTCTATTTCATCTTCGGGCTTTTCATCAATGGGACTGACCGTTGAGGTCAAAAACTGCGGAGAGGGTGAGGTTATTTTATCCCCCTGCCCGTCAACTTCTCCCATAAAATCTCTGCTGCCAAGATTATTGATGCAGTGCGCAGGCACACCAGCCACTGTAATGTTTGACGGGACATCTTTTGTCACTACAGCGTTGGCACCGATCGCAGAATAATCGCCAACCCTGACTTTTCCAAAGACCTTTGCTCCCACCCCAAAATACACGTTGTTTCCTACCGCCGGGTGCCCTTTATGTTCACCCCGCCCGCCCTGTCCTATAATAACGCCTATCCCTACTGTGCACCCGGAACCTAAAACAGCTTTACCGCTTATCCCCATGTGAAAATAATGCCCCACATACAAGCCGGGGCCGATGGAAGCATCAAAACTGATATAAACGCCGGTAAGAAGTGTTAATAACTCATGCAAAAAACGCGTTATAAATTTTAAAAACTGTTTAATAACTGGGATATGAAGATCATATCTGACCCACCTGCCGAACCTGTAGCTTAAAATAACCCATAATGCATAATTAAAGAGAAACAGGTCTACTAATTCTCCTAACGATTGAACATTTTCAGCGACAATATAGCGCCTTATGTCAGCCTTCACGTTTTGAAACATGCCAGCCCTCCTATGACACTACTATTTTATTCGCCACCCAACGTGAAAAAACGATGCGTATAAGAGCTTTAATCATGATCTGGTATTTGTCATCTCCTGAATAAATCTTAAATGGAAAATGCACAAACGATAGAAATGCGCAGCATATGGCATTGATCTGATTTTTATCTGTCTCAAACTCCCTGGCCGCGTCTAAAAAAAGATAACTGAAGGCCTTGCGCCTGGTTAGCCAATTGGAGCCGACAAGATTCTTTTTAAGAAATTCCTGATGGTTTTTTTTCATACCGGCCGCGTTCCTGTGAGCATTCTTGCCATGCACCCTGTATTTGATAAGACACTCGGGCATCATATAAATATCATAAGAACGCACTATACGCATGCACAAATCACGGTCTTCAGCGCCACTGAGCGCTTCGTCAAAATTACCTACTTTATTAAAACATTCTCTTTTCACCATCATACAGCTGGGTGTATTACCAACGATCGCGCGTACAACTATCCTTTCCAACAATCTTTGTCTATCGAAAGCAAGTGGTTCATTTTCTCTTCTTAGCACAGACCCATTTTCATCAATTACTATCAAACCGCATGTAACTAACCCTAATGCAGGATTCTCATCGAAAGCCATCACCTGTTTCTCAAGTTTGTCTGGCAACCACATGTCATCCGCGTCAAGAAAAGCTATCAAACCTCCGCTAGCCATACCGATACCTGTGTTACGCGCCGCAGACACTCCTTTATTCTCCTGCCGCGCATATTTTATTTTGTTCCCATAGCGTGTAACAATATCTTTTGTGCCATCGGTTGAACCGTCATCTACGACAATAATATCATAATCCCTGAATGTCTGAGAAAGAACGCTTTCAATAGCATCCGTGATATATTCTTTGCAATTGTAAGTTGGTATAATTACGCTTACTTCTGTCACTTTAGTTCCTTTTGCTATCTAGTTTTCATTGAAAACCTTTAAATAAGCCTAACTTTCAATAATTCCGCAAAAGCCCTGTATACCGGAAAATCTGCGGGATCACGCGACAAGGGATACGTATTTTTTTTTTGCTGCACCGCAGCGAGAGGTATAATATAGGGTAACAGTGATAACGGGGTCTCTGTCTGTTCCATGTAAGCTTTCAACCATCCACGAAGGTATTTTCCAATATTATCTAGCTCTATCAATGAGCTTAACGGGTATTTGAGTTCTCTATATTCTTTACT
>CAZSIW010000024.1:9242-13523 GCA_964606755.1 uncultured Elusimicrobiales bacterium
AAGAATGAGAGAGACAATATCCATAAACGGAAGCTCCTCAGGCAAGAAATGCTCAAAATCTATCACCCTAGCTGTATTATTGGAAAAAAGCATATTGTAAAAGTAATCGAAATCCCCATGTTGTCCGCAGACCGGAACTGAAATACCGCTAAAACGATCTACTTCTTTCAAAAGACTTGCCAGTGAACTATCTATACTACTCGTCAACTCATCCTTTTCAGACAACTTCATTCTCACTTCATCAACCAGATTTTGAACAGAATCGAACAGATCCACCTTCCGCTTTTCCGTATTTTTTTGAAATACACTTAAGAATCTTATAGCCTGACGGATCCCAGAATCCAGAGATGAGATCCCATCTACTATCGTGTACCCTGAATCCTGCTTCAGCCGTCCTCCATCCATGAATTCTGTCACCATAAATGTTATACCGTCGACCGTCCCCGAATAGTAAAGTTTCGGCACACAACATTCTATTTCGCTTCCTTTCAATAGAGTATTCACTATTTTCATGTTTTCCGCTTCACTTATTATAATGCCGCGTGAGCTTTTGCTTCTGCATATTTTACAGAAGCATATGGGTATTTTTTTGTCTTTTCCGTAGATCCAAAAGTTTGCCGTATTGTAATTTCCGGGGCGACTATCACATTGGACAATTTCAATATCTCTATTCTCGACCTTAACAACTCCCGTCTTTTTTAACAGTTGCACGATCCGTGGTTCTAGCGATACTGGACGCTTCCCTTTTGATGCGATAGCGACAATACTGGGTGAAAAAAACGAAAGGATAGACTTAGGTATCATTTTGGCCAGTAAACGGTGTAATCCTCTAGTATCCGCAAATATCCTCCATTTCAAATACTCAATAAGTTTAAATGGTATCAACTTGGAAGGATTTATATAATGCCTGAATGCACCGTAAAAAGTGCCCGGGAAGAATCCTGTTTTCAGCAGCATTGATTTATATCCTATCGGAGTATATACATACGTCCTATATTCGCATCCGAGCATGAACTTGGTTATGACATTTGCAATTAATCGAGGCAGAAAGCACACAAATGGAAGATTCATGTGATTGTCCGGAGACCCGGCAAGATAAATGTATCCTACTCTGTTTTCGATTGCAAAATGAAGAATAGCATCGTGCTTCATCACACGGTTAATCTCTTTCAGCACCTTCAATTGAGTGACTTCTGGATTTTCCGTATATCGAACTTTAGCCTCGGCTTTCAAACCCTTGCCGCTTTGCCATTTATTTTCCAGAATAAGTTCATCATCGAATGCCACCCATTCCAGCACTCCGTTTAAAACAACAACATCAAAATATTTATCAGGGAAAGGAAGCTTTTTCAAATCAGACGCTATTGTCTTAATATTGTTCAGTCCCAGCTGCTTTGCCCTTATACTTAAAAACTCAAGAGTTTCTATTGTTTTATCAACAGCATACACTTCATGATGATATTGAGCTACAGGGATCGTAAATCTGCCCCACATACTGCCCGCATCAAGAACCCTTGCTTCATTCGTTACCGGCCACAGGAACTGAGCATCAGCGTAGCACAAATGCTCAAAATGGTGAGCATATTCCGGAAGAATCTTTCTTGTGGCATTCAACCAATCGCCGCTTTCTCTTGCGAGCGTATTAAGGTTCTGCATCTTCTCTTTGCCCACATTGCCCCAGTAACCGTTTTTTTCTCTAAAATCAGGGACACCTTCTCGCAACGGGAAGCTTCTCCCGCACACTTGACAGGACAATTTGGACTCATATTCCAACAGATGCGCATAACAATGTGGACAAACTAGATTTTTGCTAATATTTCCCATTTGCATTTTTTCTCCAACCAGCTTTTCGATCAAGCACCCATAACATTTTTTACCTCATGGTTAGCGGATAATATATGATTCAGATTCGTGTACCTTATTTTCAGAGCATGCATAACATCAAAAAAACCTGACATTCGCAGACCAAAGACATAATATGGCTCCATAACAAGACCATACCGTGGAATTTCGTACGAGTCATAGGCTCTCACTGTACGCTCCAGAGTTGTAAAAGCCATAGAATATCCGCTCTTTTTTACAAGCGCTTTGATAAGGTCATTATAATCACTGCTTCGGCCATTTGGATAAGCAATAAATTTAACCGGTGTTTTTAGATGTTCCTCGATAATGGTTTTTGGCATTATTATTTCTTGTTCTATAGTTTCGACAGATGCATGTGTAAGTATAGGATGAGAAAGCGTATGCGCACCGAAAGAAACCAGTCCAGACACATACATTTCATTTATCTGCCGCCATGAAAGCATCCATTTTTCTTTTTTGAGAGACTCTAAATCCACCTGAAGTATGCTTTGAAGAGCGCTTATTATTTTTTCTTTTTCTTTAGTGAGACTTTTCTTAATTTGGCTGTTTATATACTTATAGGTTTCTATACGGCTCTTCTCATCCTTAAGAGAATACCAGTGCGGAGAAATAGCGGGCAAATAGAAATGTGGGACTTTTGAGGTAGCAATCATGTAGAGCAGTCTGTCGTGAAACAATAATGTGTTGTTTTCGATGGAATCTATGGTTAGAAACACAGTGGCTGGAATGCCATACCGCTTAAGGACCGGAAACACATTGCGATACAAACACTCGTAACCATCGTCAAATGTAAGGACCATCAAGTTAGGCGGAGTTTTAGATTTTTTATTAAACAATTCCGAATATTCATCCAGAGATATTATTTTATATCTTTTCTTCAGGTATTTTATTCGATCTTCAAAATCTTCAGCTGAAAGACAACCGAGATTCTTTATGAAAGCATATAGCGGAAATGTTGGGTCTATTATCCTGTGCGCATAGAGGATTCGTATTGGATTTGCATACATCCATCTGTATAGGATATTAAACAATAGATACAACCCGCTATAATAAATAAAATAGTACGCCAAAGTCTTGATTTTTGTTTTCATATTATAACCTGCAGCCTTTTACCGCATTCTCTTACCTGTCCCTTAGGAAAATACGGTTATACATTATATTTATGAATTTCTCGGGTAACAAATATCTTATTTTTTTCCTAATAGCCTTTTCCGCTTTTATTTCATTTTTAACCAATCTCGACTTCCACAAAACGATATCTACGCTTGATCTAGTTATTTTTGTCCAGCGATATTTATACTCTTCTGTACCGCGGAGAAAATCGTATTCGCTTATTTTCCTGGCAATACTATCTTCAAATACGAGTAATTGTAATACGGTCCCAACATGATATCCGGCCCATTCGGGGTCAAAGCCTACCTGGAAACAACTCATTATATTGTTATAAACGAAGCTGTACTGCGCCGCTACCTGCTTATCTCTTACTTTTAAGAAAACAAGGTACAGCCAGCCGTTCTGAAAGAACAGGCCGGCGATTTTCTGGTGGAATTGTATATACTCTTTACGGTCTCTCGTAAAACTACCCTCGCCGTCCTTTTCTTCCCATCTTTTTTGGTGAAGCAGGACAAAAATATCAAAATAACTTTCAAGATCTTCCTTAGTCTTAAGCAGCTGCAATGACATCTCATATTTTTCCGACAATATCTTCTTATAAAGTTTTGAATTGTATCTTTGTTTCCTGGTCAAGCCTGCCATGAATCCATCAAAAGTCTGCGGCAACGGTATGTATCGAGATTCTCTCGTATTATAGATTTCATATCTATAACCCTTTTCATCTCCATACTTTTTAATCCAAATTAAATTTACAGAATCAGCTTTAATGGACGTAAGATTTAACACATCCCAGGACAATCCCTGGATAGAAAACAGTTTATCCATCATCGCGTATATAATTTCTTTTTCAAGCCCCTTCATAACTATGAAATCAAGATACTCCGAACATGGGCCAACAGTACACATGAATTCTACGTGCGAGAGCGGCCTGATCCCAAAATAGCGGGCCCGGGTAGCATAGAGCGGCGCTATACCCAAAAGCCTGCCATCTTCTTCAGCAACGATAAGCAGAAGTGATTTCATTTCGCTGTATACTTCCCACCAGGAGTGCACCCATTCCCATGTCAGGAATATTGTATTGGAGTTAGACTTCTTTAAAAGATCGTTCCATTTTTCCTTCAACCCCGAAAACACAGCTTCATCAGTTACAATTTTGATATCCATAGTAATTTTCCTTTCCGGCATTTATTAGCGTTTCAGTGATTATATCCTCGATTCTATTAACATTTTTTCTTATATCGAACAATTCCTCAGCGCGGACACGGGAATTGATGCCCATTTGATCCCTGAGCGGTTTATTCTCAA
>CAZSIW010000025.1:0-13492 GCA_964606755.1 uncultured Elusimicrobiales bacterium
AGACAAGTTTTACCGTGTGCCCATCGAGTTTCGACACCATCTCGCCGAAACCCGCCGGCGGCGGGGTTTTCACTGCTGGTTCACGCGTTCTGGAGGCTACCGCGTTATTGTTTTTTGCGGTGTGTGAGTGTTTGGATGAGTATGATTTCGATGTTCCGGCCCCATTCGCCGTTTTGCGGGCTCTGTGGAGTTTCGCTTCGATGTCTTTCATTGACGCCAGCGATACGCCTCCGGACACGAAATAGGTCTGACCCATGAGGGGGTATCCCCTGGAGCTGAGCATCTTGAAGCACTCGTTCGAACTCTTAAAGGCCGCCCTGTCAACGAACGGGAGCTTTGTTTTTGCTTTTATGGCCGGCTCGTTCGTGTACCAGCTTTCAAAGTCCAGCGACCGTTGCACCGGCACTTTCGCAAGAAAATCCAGCGCGTGGGAATGTTTTTCTTTGAGCACCATCATTACACAGCTCCATTTCAGAAGCTCGTTGAGCTTGTAATAATACGGCTCGTAATCCGCGACCAGGCTGTAGTGCCTGTCCCACCAGCCCAGGAACTCTTTGGACTGGTAGTTCGGTTTTGTCTCCTTACCGGGATAGAGAGGGTCGGAGGAGGCGGCGTAGACGCGTGTGGCGACAGGCGCAAAAACTATGTTGTTCTCGTCAATATCGAAACTCTCCTGTTTCATTCCGAACCAGAGACGCGTCTTGGAAAGTTTTACGAAATCTTTCCAGTATATCCTCGGCACCCTGACGTCGGCGAGCGTGAAGAAACCGGCCACGTCTTTCCTGGGAGCCAGGCCGCCAAAATCAAGCGCCCAGAGTTTTGCCACGAGGTCTGTATAAAACAGTATCATCGCGGCATCGGTCCCCTTGATGTTGCCGTCATAGCGGGCGGTCTGATAGGTGTTGTCCATTTCAATGGAAAGAAGCGCGGAGTCAAGCTTCATCTCGGCGATGTTGTGAGTGTCTTGGAACTCTCTTCTGAATTTCAAAAGGGGCGTTATGCTCTGGGTCGTTTTGATGTTTGACGCAAGCGAGCGCAGGGCGCCGGCGCGGGTATCTATCAGCGCGGAGAGGTCCGGGTCCAATTTGACGGAAACCGTGCCGGTGTCGGCTGAAAACCTGTATGATTTTTCACACAGGCTGGTTATGCCGGCAACGATTCCCTTGTAATCAAATATCGGGTCAAGCGAAAACCCGGCGCCGACAGCGTTGTCTTCAAGTGATGTATAGGGATATTTCTTTTTAAGGCGGGATATTATCTGAGCGTAATGGGCCCTTCCTGCCTTTATGTCCGCTCTGACAGTTTTGTCGCGCTTTACCAGTTGTTCGTATTTTTGCGCGATAAAATGCTCGTAGCTTTCACGGCGCTGTTTCTCTTTTTCCGATAAGGCTGGCTTGAAATAGGCCTGGTACAATGCGGCGACGTCGTCAAGGCTTACGGCCCCTGTATCTTTAAGGCCGGTCTCGCGTCCGGAGACGGTCATTTTTACGCCTCCGAGGCCGGCTGATGTCAGCACGTTCGCGCCGTTAAGAAAAGCTGCCAGAGCGGCGGTGTCAGATATCTCCTGTTTGAAATACCCGTGGTCTTTTGAGAACAAACTCCACCCTGGCACGGTTTTGATATATGTTACGGTAACAGCGCCGCTTGAAATTTCGGGTGAGTATGCAAAAACGTGAACCTTCTCGGGGATTGAACCGTTCGGCAGCATTTCGTTGTCGATCAGCTGTCCCTGAAAACCTGGGTTTGCTGCTTCTGCGACGGGTACGAGGATATAGCAGTTCTTATCATCGGGAAACGCCACTCTGCCGCCAAGCACCGTGAAATGCTGGTCTTTACGGGAAGGATAGCGCATCAAAAGGCCTGAGCCGCTCAGCTTTTGCGCCTCTTTGTCGCTCGAGCCGAGCGATATGAAAAGCCCGTAAAACGCCCAGTCCCTGAGCTGTTCCGCTTTTTCGTCTGCCGGCAGTTTCCCGTAGAAATCAACCAGCCCCGATACGTCTACCGAAAAAGGCCCGTAGTTCGTGATATTTCCGGGCAGGCCAGCGGAACATGTGGCCGCAAAACAAAAAAATAGCAAAACGGCCAGTGCGAGTTTATTCAAGATGTAATTCTTTGTAGCCATTTTAATATTTTAACATATTAGGACAGTGGTGTCGAAGTTAACTGGCAAACTGGACAACTGGCGAACTGTTTAACGTTTTTGAGGTTTACGAGATGCCGATAGTACTGGGTTCGCTGATGATGTTGACGCCGGAGTTCATCATCTCCTCTACCGCTTTGTCTATGTCGTCCTCATGAAGGCCTATGCCCCTGCAGGCTTCAAGTATCACCGAAGTGTTGTACCCGAGGCGCGTCGAGTCCAGAGCCGTGTACTTAACGCAGTAGTCGGTCGCGAGGCCCACGATATGGACATCAGTAACGTGTTTTTCTTTCAGGTAATAGTGAAGCCCTGTCGCCTTTTTCCAGCCGTTGTCGAAAAACGCGCTGTAGCTGTCGATGTTGGGCTCGGTGCCTTTCTGCACGATGTGTTGAATGCGTGTTTTGTCGAGATCGGCCCTGAGCTCCGCGCCCGGGGTGTGCTGAACGCAGTGGTCGGGCCAGAGCACCTGCGAAAGGCCGTCGAGCATGATGGTGGAATAGAGTTTTTTGTGGTGCGTGCTCGCGAAACTGCCGTGGTCTTTCGGGTGCCAGTCCTGTGAAACAACTACCAGGTCATAATGTTTCTGGAGCTCGTTTATAAGCGGAATTATCTCGTCGCCGTTTTTTACTGGCAACGCCCCGCCCGGGCAGAAATCGTTTTGAACGTCTACTATTATGAGTGCTTCCATGATAATATCCTCCTCTTCAATCGTGCCAGCCGGCAACAGGGACTACCTCGGGCTGGTGACCGGGTACCGCTCTCTTTGTCTGATCTTGTCCCTGGTCTTTAAGACAAGCTCAGTTTTAAGATCGAACAGGGACTTTTCGAGTCCGACAGGATATTTATGCGGGTTGACAAGGCGCTTTATGCCTGCGTGAAAAGATTTGATGCTTTCCCTGCATTTTTTCCTGATATCCACGAGACGGGGTTTTTCAAAAACGCATTCGCCTTTCCTGAAAACTGGCACGAGCAGTTCGCGGTAAGGCGTAGTTTTGTCGATGCTCATTTGCCTGGTCATATCCAGTGGGTCCACCATAACGCAGCCGCGGGAAAGGTCCGTGTCCAGGTCATAGATCAGGTCGCAGGCGGCATCGCCGCCATTAAAATAACGCCGCACGCCGAGGACGCCCGGGGTCGAGATCTTCGCGGCCTGCTCCGAAAGCTTTATTTTATATTTCCATTCGCTCCTTGGGAACTCGCCAGTGAGGCACTCGCTCGGCAGGCCGCGGACAGCGGAAAGTTTGTAAACACCGTCCAGCGCGGGCTGCCCGTGAGCTGTGACCAGTTTAGTCCCTACACCCCAGATGTCTATCTTTGCTCCCTGCTGCTTGAGGCTGGCGATTATATTCTCATCTAGGTCGTTAGAGGCGACTATCCTCGTGCGGTTCAAACCCGCCGAGTCCAGTATAGCTCTGGACAGCTTGCTCAGGTATGCCAGGTCCCCTGAATCAAGGCGTATCCCGCTAAGCCTGTGGCCGTTTTTCTTCAGCCACCTGCCTGCTTTCGCGGCGTTCCTTGTGCCTTCCAGCGTGTCGTATGTGTCCACCAGAAAGATGGAGTTGCTAGGCATGGCCCCCGCGTAGGCCATGAAAGATTCAAGCTCATCGTCGAAAGACATCACCCAGCTGTGGCCGTGCGTGCCTTTTACCGGTATGCCGAACAGCTTTCCGGCCAAAACGTTTGACGTAGCCGAACAGCCCCCGATAAAGGCCGCTCTTGAGGCGGTCAGGCCTCCATCTATGCCCTGCGCCCGTCTCAAGCCGAACTCGATAACCGGCTCATCACCCGCCGCGAGGCATATCCTCGCCGCCTTGGTGGCTATCAGCGTCTGGAAATTTATGATGTTAAGCAGAGTAGTCTCAAGCAGCTGGCACTGGAGTATAGGCCCCTGCACCCTTACCAGCGGCTCGTGGGGGAAAACCACCGTGCCTTCGCTCACCGCGTCTATAGCGCATTCGAATTTGAGTTTTGAAAGATAATCAAGGAATCCTTCCTCAAATATAGGTTTCCCGTCTTCGCCCGAGATCGAGCTGATGTATTCTATGTCTGACTGGTCGAACCTGATATTGGAGAGGCAGTCGGCCACGTACTCAAGCCCGCAGCAGATGGCGAAACCTCCCTTGAACGGGTTGTTCCTGAAGGATAGATGAAAAACAGATTCCCTTGAATGCGTGCCGGATTTCCAGTAGGCGTAGGCCATCGTGAGTTCGTAGAAGTCCGTCAGAAGTGAGAGCGACTGGTTGTAGGGAAGCGTTTTGTATGCCATTCCAGAAAGATAACTTTTTCAGGAAAAAATGGCAATAAGCCGGGTTGACCTATTTCGCTTTTTCTGTGGATTTTTTGATGATGTGCTCCGCAACGGTCATCGCGGAGTTGTAATAGGAGCCGTCTTTCTGTGCCGCGGAGGAATCTTGAGATGGGATCAAACAGCCTTGAGCTGCGGCGTCCCATATAAAGCGGGAATTTGAGCCTGATGAATTGTCGTGCAGTGTAAGGCCTCTGGCTGAAGCAAGCACGCCTTCGGAGTTCAGTATGGTAGGGGAACTCAAGTTCTTGTCAAAAAGATCCTTTCCCATCGCGATGTATTGTGCGTCAGAAAGAGAGAGATTGTACAGCGTCGGAATGATGTCTACGTGAGAGCCGAAAACGGTCGTGTCCGGGTTTTTTGGCCTGATATCTGCCGGCACATAAAGGTAAAAAGGCACGCAGTAGCGCCAGAACTTGTCACTGTCGCCGTAGTTGAAGACATCCCAGAAGTTGTGGTCGCCTGTCGCCGCGATTATAGTTTTCTTGCCTAGCCCGGAATTTTTAACACTGGTAATGAATGAGCCGAGCTTGTCATTGGCGTACTGGTAAGTAACAAAACGTTTCATCGCAAGCGCGCTGTCGTTGGTCATGACTTTCCGTAAAGCCTCCGGTATGTTAAGCGCGGCAGGCTTGTAAGACGAGGGGACCGAGTACGGCGGGTGGTTCGTGGTAGTCATTATCATTATGAATTTGGGTGTACCCGGATCTTTGTTGAGCTGTCTCAACACCTCATCATAGACATATTCATCATAAACGCCCCACTGGTTCTTTTCGGCTGTAGCGGGCAGGTAGCCCTCGCCTATCATCTCATCGAACCCCTGGCGCGGCAGGAAGTTGTCCAGCTGTCGCCACCTGAGGCTGCCGCCGTAAACGAATATCGTTTTGTAACCAGCCTTTTTGTAGGGCAGGGTGGCGTCGGTGGGGAAAGAGTTGTAGGAGAACTTGGTCTGCGTGACAGAGAGATTGAACGGTCTCTGGACAACGTTTAGTATCATTGTCTCCAGAGCGTGTATCGTTATTATGCCCGCGGGCAGAAAATTGTGGAAGACGTAATCGGATTCGAAATGCTGTCTTAAGCTGCCCAGCAGATCGAAATCTTTTGAATCGTAACGCAGAAGGTTCGCGCCGAAACTCTCCATTACCACGACAACTACGTTTGGCCTGAGGTCCTCCAGCGCCTTGTTCTTGGGCGTCCTGTGGGTGAGATAGGTGAGAAGATCATTTTCTGTCAGATTTGATTCGGGCTTACCGAGATACTCAGAGAAGGCTTTCTTCGGATCCATTCTCTTGAGATAAGCAAGTTCGCTTACACTGTTTTCCTTGTGAGATTTCATCGCCTCGCCGAAAGCGAATACCCCGTTCACGCTGAGTTTGTTGATGAAGGCGTTCGGGGAGATCTCAGAGTATATCGGGCTCAGGGGAAACATCCTCAACGAGCCCCGCGCGGCGAGCGCGTTGAGGCAGACCAGCATGACGACAAAAACGGTTTTTACCCATATTGGAGCGGGGGAGGCGCCGACCTCCGCAGAAGCCAGTGAGCGCGAAAACCTGCGGCAGACATAGAAAGTCAGGCCGAACAGAAAAACAACTATCGCGAGAGCGGCAGGGAAAAGATGGTTCTGGAGTATAGTCTTTATGAGCGCGGCCGTGTCGTCCTCAAAAAAACCGTAGATCATCACGTTGATGTGGTCCTTAAAATAGGAGAAGTAGCCGAAATCCAGAACAAGCACAAAAATAACTATGCAGAAGGTCAGCCAGTAGTAGTAGGCCAGAAACCTGGCCCAGAGCAGAAAATGTTTTGTTTTGCCAAAGGCCCAGAGGAGAAGAAGGGTCAGCGTGACAAGTATATTAATGTAGGCAACGGTGGAAAGGTCGAAACGCAAGCCGAGGAAGAAGGATTCAAAAAGAAGGCGGTGCAGGCCCGAAAAATTTTCACCGCCTGAATAGCAAAGGAAAAAGAACACCCTGAACAGCGACATGAAAGCAAGGAACAGGCAGTTAAAAACGAGCAGTTTCTTTACCGTGAGGGTGACGTGTTGAAACGTTATTTTGTCTGGCATAACGCAATTCTATCAATTTTAACAGCCGTTCACAAGCCCGCGGGAAATAATATTCGTTATCGGTATTGATGAAACGCTTGGAAAGTAATATAATCAAATCAGTTGTGATGCGCCGGACGGCAAAGTTAGTGAGGTTGCTCGTTAAGTATGCTTAGGAATTTTGTATTGATACTCTTCTCGGTCCTGATAATATCCTCTTGCTCGAAAAAAGCGGATGATATTCCCAGGAGCGCGAAACTGTGCGGTGATTACTTGGTGAGCGTAAGGATAGTAAAGATCGGGATGTACCACGCGCAGATGTTCAGCAGGCTGGACAAAAAACTTGTAGAGGAAAAAGATTACATATACCCTGTTACTTCAAACGGCGTAAAAGCCGCGGATCTGTCGGATCGGGTGGTAAAATACGACGACAACGCGATATATCTTGAAGGCGGCGTAAAGCTTATTGCCTGTGACGCGTCGCAGGACGCCGAGAGGATACAGGGGGTCAAGGGGCGCGTCTGGGTGGACTGCAACATAACCGACCAGAAAAATAACAGGTATTACTGCACCATCTACAGCGCGAAAGACGGCAGTGTGCTGGCAAAGGGCGGTTATGTCTTGAACAAGTTCTACTGGGACGAAAAGGAGAGAGTCTCAAAATACACAAGGGTTAAGGGCCGAGTGAGCGGGCTTGATTATGTTTAGTACGGCGGGGTGGGAATAACGGCGAAGAACAAATTGGTATTGATGCCTGAAGGCCTGATAGATTATCCCGAGAGCCGGAGGAGCGGGCTGCGGGTTGTGTATGATAAAGACGGCACGGTTCTCAAAGAAGAGGAATACTGACGTTTTGAAAGAATTTTGTTGACAATGTGTTAAAAGGTTTGTTACAATTTTTACAATTAATTTGCATTTGAAGATGTTATAGCAAACATGTTGAATTTTGTGCTGAATTATATGTGATTGTCGTATTAGAGTCGGCAATAGCAAATACTACATATCAGGAGGTGGTGAGATTTTAAGTTTTTTTTAAAATAGACAAAAGGAGGACACATGATGCGTGCATTAAAAGCAGTATCGGCAGTAGTAGTATGCGGTTTAATGTGTATCACAGCGGTGCCATCCCATTTGTTCGCAGCAGATGATAGTTCGGGTATAGAACAGTTGCTCTTCCTGGAAATTCCTTCCGTAGTTACAGCTTCCAAAAATGCAGAAAGTACCGCAGATGCTCCGTCTGTTGTTTATGTTGTAACATCGGACGAATTAAAACGTTCCGGTGCGCGGACGCTCGCCGATGCTCTTGCGCGGGTGCCGGGTTTTCAAGTCACGCAGCGTGAGACCTCGGATCTTGGCTCTCGCGGGTTTACTTCAGACCAGATAGATAAATTTGTCTGGCTTATTGATGGAGTAGCTATTACCAACATCATGCAGGACGGCCCATGGGGAATGATGGATATTCCTGACATGGAAATGGTGGACCACATAGAAATAGTCAAAGGCCCCGGTTCAACACTCTGGGGGTCAAGCGCTTCGCTCGGTGTTATAAATATCATTACAAAGACCGGCGAGCAGGTTAACGGGCTTAAGCCTACTGTGAGTTATTCTACAAGGGATAATCAGGTCATAACAAATGTCCTTTACGGTGGCAAAACTAATACTGCGGATTACATGTTCTCGTTAACTTACACAAAATCCAATGGTTACGAGGACGACCCGGACCATAACACGATATACGGCTGGGGCGGCACTACCCCTAACACCAGCTATACAACCAGCGGCCCAGGCGGTTCTAATCTTGATAAAGGCAATGAAGGCCCTATGCTGGAAATGAGGCCTTCGTACGAGTTGTATGGTAAGATAAAATTTGATGACGGTATCACAGTGAAAACGCGCGCATCATACACGCGTGAGAACTATATGTGGAATGACAACAACGATTTAGACCATCAGGACACATATTTCCAACACATGTTTATTGATGCTGAGAAAGAAAACAAATTGTCGGATAATACCAGCTTAACGACGTCGATTACAGCCCATGACCTGGCGTATGACCGCGGAGTGCAGGTGCAGGCGGTTAATCCTCTGGCGCAGGCTGATATCGAAACGAAAAGTGAGATGGGGCTCACCCTTGAGTCTATCTTAAGGACGACCCTCAGCAGTAACCAGAACTTAGTTGCCGGTATCAGAATACAGAGCGTTCAGTTCGGACCCAGCCAGCGCGAGCAGTTTGTTGTCGGCACGGAATCCACCACGCTTAACGGCGGTTATCCGACCGGTTACAAATATGTCTACGTCACAGATGCGGGTACGGACGACACCTCCAGCTTATACGCTGAAGATACCTGGAAAGTGACCGACAAGCTTTCTCTCGTAGGCGGTTTGAGCTATCAGTATGACGATTACGCTGCTGAAGGCGGAGAACTGTTGCCGAGGGCTTCTGTTATTTATAAATTTGATAAAGAATGGACAGCAAAGTACTGCTATAACACGGGTTATGAGCTCCCTCCTATAGATAAGGAATTCCATAAAATGTTCGGCCATGTTACGAAATCTGAAGAAATAGATGAAAGCGACGCAGAACTTTCGTACATAACCGAGAAAACACGTGTTACTGCGACGGCGTACTACTACATGATATTCAACTACTTCACATGGAGCACTGTAGAACAGAACAATGTTTTGCTTGCACAGGGCCAGTATAACGCAGGAGAAGGAAAAAGCGATGGTTGTGAAATTGAAGTTCGTCATAACCTGACCAAAACGTTGTCGATTTTCGGGAATTTTACCTATCAGGATACGAAGATCAACGGTGGAACTCCAATTGGAACACCGACCCAGCTATACGACATAGGTGCTGACTATTATCTGACGAAGAAAACGTCGATAGACCTGAACGTCAACGGCTGGTTTGATATGGCGAATACCACCGATGCAAACGGGAATGTAACGAATGTATGGAGAGGTGATGGAGACGAATTGGTTAACGTTGCTCTGGTTACCGACGATCTCGCAAAGGATTTTACCCTCACCCTGTTCGTGCATAACTTGTTTGACGTAAAATCTCCGGTGGGTATGACCAGCTGGCCGGGTTATACTTTTGCTGAAGGCGCTTCATACGGTATTAAGTTATCTTATAAGATATAATCTCTTGTAAGATTAAATAAAAAGGCAGCGTCCGCCACTGGGTTCAACGGCGGACGCTGTTTTTTTGTGTATGATCAAAAGTAGTTCAACGGTGAATAAGGTGCTTGAAAGCGCGGGTTTTATGTAGTATTTTATGAAAAAACAATGGTGGTGACTGACATGAACATTAAAGAAGTGGAGTTTAACGACAATTTTAAAGAGTTCTGTGAGGCTTTAAACCGCAACGGCGCGTTTTTGCTGGTCGATAGCAAGGAAGGCAAGCGGAACATTATGACCATCGGCTGGGCGAGTATTGGCGTAATATGGTCTGAGCCGGTTATGTGTGTGCTGGTCAGGCCCTCGCGCTACACCCACGAGTTTATGGAGAAAGCGAAGCATTTTTCGGTGAACGTGCCCGTAAAGAAACTGAAAAAAGAACTGGGCTACTGCGGCTCGCATTCCGGACGGGATTCAGATAAGGAAGCCGAGTGTAAATTCCAGATAGAAAAAGGGCAGATCAAAGGGGTTTCCGTGATAGAACAGTGCGACCTTTTCTATGAATGTGAGATAATCCATAAAAATGAGGTGCAGAAAGATCATCTAGACCCTTTGCTGAACGAAAAATTCTACCTCAGAGATGATTATCACACTATCTATTTTGGTAAAATACTTAAAGCTTATAGAAAATCATAAAAGGAGAATAAACATGGCTGTGCCGGTTAAGCTGGATAAGGTAAACGTGGTTTTAAAAGCGAACGTGTATTTTGACGGGAAAGTTGTAAGCCACACGGTGGAGCTTGAGAACGGTTCAAAAAAAACTATCGGGCTTATTTATCCGGGCAGTTATACGTTCAACACTGGCGTTCCCGAGAAAATGGAGATCATTTCAGGCTCGTGCAAAGCGAGGATAAAGGGAAATCAGGATTGGAAAGACTATGCAGGCGGCAGTTATTTTGATGTGCCAGGTAAATCATCTTTCGAGATAGCGGTAGAATCTGGTATAGCGGAATATCTTTGCAGTTACTGATTTCTGCAGAGGCGCTAAAAAATAGAGGCAGGTTTATCTCGATTTTGCCATTCCTTTGAGTTCGGGGGGCAGGCTTTCTACAGGGGCTAGATTCCGGCTTTCGCCGGAATGACGATATTGCCAAAGTTTAAGCTGTTGGCGCCCCGGGCTTGCTCGTGGGGAACCAGTACGAATAATGAATAAAAATCCTTGTGTTTATTTGCTAGCCAGCCGTTGTAATGGCACGCTTTATATTGGTGTTACATCAAATCTGGCAAAGCGCATATGGGAACACAAAAATAATTTGGTTGAAGGGTTCACAAAACGTTACAGCGTTCATAACCTGGTCTGGTATGAACTTCATCCTTCCATGGAATCAGCAATTTCCCGTGAGAAAGCCATAAAAGAATGGAAAAGAAGATGGAAGATAGAATTAATTGAACGGGAAAATCCAGAATGGAAGGATTTGTATAAGGATTTGATATAGAATATGGATTTCAGTTTTCCAGACTGTATAGAATCTGTGTTTTAAGGTTGTGTCGTCATTCCGGAGGTTGTAATCCGGAATCCATAAATCGTTGTTTTCGATAAATAGATTCCGGCTTTCGCCGGAATGACGGAAAAAGACAATTGTGACACAATCTGTTCGCGGGAATTACAACAACAGTGTGACTTTACTGGGCATTTCATGGGGACGATAAATGAAAAGCTTCAGCCTGGTACTGTTTAGGGAACTCCAACCAGCTATCTCAAACCGGCACGAACTGCGACTTCCCGGCGCCGCAAAGAGGGCATCTCCAATCATCGGGTATCTGTTTAAAGGGTGTGCCTGGTTCGATGCCGGACTCAGGGTCGCCTTTTTCCGGATCATAGACGAATTCGCACGCCCTGCATTTGAACTTTTTTGACTGGAGCGGCTGCGGTTTTGCCGGTTCGGCGGCAATCGGCTTTTCGTTAGCCTCCACAACCTTCGTGTATTTCTCGTGTATCAGGTTTTTGTCGAAGGTGTCGAACTCCTCCAGCATCTTGTCCTGCTCCTGCCTCGTGAAATAATCCATGCAGGGGATAAAAAAATCCTTGTCTTCCTTCGCGATATGCACGGGGTAAAAATCAGAGAGAGCTTTCATAAATCCGGCTATGTCTTTTGCCGCGCCTGTGTCGCCTTTGGCATACCGGTCTCTGGCGGCAACAAGAGCCCTGGTCATGGAGCGCGCCTGGACATGTTCTTCTATCAGCTCGTTTAAGATACGCTTGTGGTCTGATGAAAGGTTTTTGTTCCTAAGGTCACGGAAGAGGATGTCTTCTTCTTTCCCGTGGTGGCACCTGTCGGCGTAGGTCCTTATAAAATCAACGGCTGTATCTATCAAAAGCACGTCCGCTTTCCCGGTCTTTTCTATGTTCGCCGCTTCATCACGGACAATTTTAATCATCCGTTCTATCAGCCTGTGTTCGATCATCAACGGCCCTGCGGGTTTCATAAGGCCTCCTATCAAATATCAAAGATCAAATATCAAAAATATTGTGTCGCTTTTGGCGACTTGTTTAATTGGATCCAAACATTGACATTGAATATTTGATTTTTAATATTTGCTCTTTGATTTGCTTATCCGTACATTTCCTCGCGCTGCTGCCTTACACGCTCGTCCGCGAGGTACTCGTCGTAGGTCATCAGCTTGTCGATAAAACCTTTCGGTGTTATCTCAATAATGCGGTTGGCTATGGTCTGTATGAACTGGTGGTCGTGGGACGTGAAAAGGGCTGTCCCCTTGAAATCGATAAGCCCCTCGTTGAGAGAGGAAATGGATTCAAGATCCAGGTGGTTCGTGGGCTCATCAAGTATAAGAACATTAGCCGCTGAGAGTATCATCTTGGCTATCATGCAGCGCATTTTCTCGCCGCCCGATAGCACGTTGCAGCTCTTAAGCACTTCCTCGCCGGAGAATATCATCTGCCCCAGAAAGCCGCGTATGTAGCCTTCTCCCTTTTCTTTCGAATACTGTCTTAGCCAGTCTATCAGGTTTATATCGGTCTCAAAATATTTTGTGTTGTCTTTGGGCAGGTATGCCTGGGTTGTGGTTACGCCCCACGAAAACTTCCCTGAATCGGCTTTTTCTTCGCCCATCAGCGCCTGGAAGAATGCCGTGACTGAGAGCCGGTTCCTTCCCAGGAAAGCCACCTTGTCGCCCTTGTTTAAGGTGAAAGACAGGTCTTTGAACAACACGCCGTCTTTCCCTGACTTGGAGAGAGCTGATACCTCAAGCAGGTCGTTGCCCGCTTCCCTGAATGGCTTGAAGTTCATGTGGGGATAACGGCGTGAAGAGGGTTTGATATCCTCAAGAGTTATCTTGTCGAGGTATATCTTGCGCGATGTGGCCTGTTTTGCTTTTGAGGCGTTCGCGCTGAAACGGGCGATAAAGGATTTCAATTCCTCCGCCTTGGTTTCCATCTTCGCGTTATAATCCTGTTTTTGCTTGAGGGCCAGCTGGCTGGCGCCTTTCCAGAAACTGTAGTTGCCGGTGAAAAGCTGGATGTGGCTGAAATCGATATCGGCGACATGCGTGCATACCTGGTCGAGGAAGTGACGGTCGTGAGAGACGACTATCACGATATTTTTGTATTCGTATAGATAATTCTCAAGCCACATTATCGCCTCGACATCGAGGTTGTTGGTGGGCTCGTCCAGCAGAAGGATGTCCGGCTCGTAGAAAAGGGCCTGCGCCAGAAGCACGCGCACCTTTTCGCCGCCGGAGAGCACCTTGATTTTCTTTGAGTGCAGTTCGTCTTCTATGCCGAGGCTGGACAGAAGCTTCGCGGCCTCGGACTCCGCTTCCCATCCGCTCAGGAAGGCGAAACGTTCCTCGAGAGTTGAAA